>JAJYHA010000117.1 GCA_021784995.1 Myxococcales bacterium | reverse complement strand
GGGCGCTCGAGGGTTACACGCCGACGGCCTGCCACGAGGAGGTCGATCTCCCGCTCATCGGTCCGGCCGAGGTGCCCCGGGTGTCGGTGGTCATCCCCTGCTACCGCCAGGCCGAGTTCCTCCCCTTCGCCGTGGCGAGCGTGCTCTCCCAGGGCTACCAGGACTGGGAGATCGTCATCGTGAACGACGGGAGCCCGGACGAGACCTCCCGGATCGCGCGAGACCTCGCGCGTGCGAACCCCTCGAGGCGGATCCGGCTGATCGAGCAGGCGAATGGAGGGCTCGCGGCGGCGCGCAACGCCGGCGTCGGCGCCGCCCGGGGCGACCTCATCCTACCTCTCGACGCCGACGACGGCCTCGCCCCCTCCTTCCTCGAGCGGACCGTGGCGGCGATCGACGCGTCCGCGGACGCATCGATCGCCTTCACCGACGCGACCTATTTTGGCGCAAAGACCGGGATCTGGAGGCTCGGCCCCTTCGATCTCGAGCACCTGAAGACCCAGAACCGGGCCTGCTGCACCTCCCTCTTCCGAAGGTCGGTGTGGGAGCAGACCGGCGGATACAACGCCAACATGGTGCTCGGGTACGAGGACTGGGACCTCTGGATCGGCGCCGCCGAGCGAGGCTTCAAGGCAGTCCACGTTCCCGAGCCGCTCTTCCTGTACCGCCAGCGCGCGACCTCGATGGTTCTTCGCGCGCACGGCCACCACCGCCAGCTGATGGCTCGCATGGTGCTCAACCACCCGGGCGCCTACTCACCGGAGGAGCGGGCGCGTGCGGCGCAGCTCCTCGAGGCGGCCCCGCTCCCGCCCCGACCCGTCGATCCTTCGCCGCGACCGCCGGACGCCGGGTCCGCCTCGATGGTGGCCCGGGACGGCGGCGCACCCCCCGCCGTCAGCGTGGTGATCCCCTGCTTCGGGCAGGCCGAGTACCTCCCGTTCGCGGTCTCCAGCGTCGCCCTCCAGACCTTCACCGACTGGGAGATCGTCGTCGTGGACGACGGCAGCCCGGACGACACGGCGCGGGTCGCCGAGGAGCTCATCTCCAAGCTGCCAGGGCGACGCATCCGGCTGCTGCGGCGAGAGAACGGGGGCCCTGGCGCGGCCCGGAACGCCGGGATCGCCACCGCGCGGGGTCGATACATCGTCCCCCTCGACGCCGACGACGCGCTCGACCCCACCTTCCTCGAGAAGACCATCGGCCTCCTGGAGGCCAACCCCGGCGTGTCGGTGGTCGGGACCGATGGCATGACCTTCGGCCTGAAGACGACCCCCCTTCGTGCCGTCCCGCTCGCGTCCCCGCAGGCCGTCGCGCGAGCCAACAGCCTCAACTACTGCTCGCCCTATCGTCGAGAGGTGTGGGAGGCGTGCGGCGGCTATGACGAGGCGCGGACGTTGGCCGGCTACGAGGACTGGGACTTCTGGGTCGGCGCCAAGGAGCGCGGCTTCGCCTTCGCCCACGTCGCCGAGCCGATCTTCTTCTACCGGGTCAAGGAGGTGAGCCTCTATACGAAGGCGCTGAAATCCGACCGACACCTCCGGTGCCGGATCCTGCTCAAGCACCCCAGCTCCTTCTCCGAGGCCGAGCGCGCCGCCGCGCAGGAGTTCCTGCGCGACGCACCCGCACCCGCACCCGCGCTCCCTCCGGTGGCCTCGCCGGGCGCCGGGCCGCCGCGACCGCCCGGCGCCACTCCCGGCGCTCCCCATGGCGTCGCTTCCTCTCCCGGAGAAGATGCCGAGCGCCCGCAAAGAAACGGAGGCGACGTGAGAGATCCGGCGATGGAGGCGTGGCGAGCCGCTGGTTGTCCCTTCCCGCCGCCGCAGGAGCTCAAGGCGGCGGCCATCCGAGCTCAGGCCTCTCGGCACGGGACGAGGGTGTTCGTGGAGACCGGCACCTTCCGGGGCGACACGCTCCACGCCATCCGATCGCACTTCGACGTCCTGGTCTCCATCGAGCTCGACCCGGCCCTCCACGAGGCCGCGGCCCGACGCTTCGCCTCGGACGCCCGGATCGTCTGTCTGCGCGGCGACAGCGGGAAGGTGCTCCCGGAGGTCCTCGATCGGATCGACGCCCCGGCGCTCTTCTGGCTCGACGGGCACTTCAGCGGCCCGGGCACCGCCCGCGGCGACCGCGACACGCCGATCGTGGATGAGCTCCGCGCGATCCTGCGCCACCGGGTGAGGCGCCACGTCGTCCTGATCGACGACGCTCGCCTCTTCGGCGTCGATCCGGCCTACCCGTCGATTCGCGAGATCCTCGATCTGGTTCGGGCGGAGCGTCCAGATTGTGGCGTCGACGTCGCGCTCGACGCCATCCGCGTCTCTCCCGCCGCGGAATCGGCGGCCGTCGTCGCGACCGGGGACGGTTCGCCCCTGAACGGACGCCGGTTGCCGAGGCTGCCGAGCCGCCCCGGGGACCCGGGGGAGAGCCTGCTCCTGCTGCGCTCGGCGGGCCTCACCCGCGACGGCGCCCCGCTCCGACTCCACCTCGGGTGCGGGGAGACGCGCCTCGACGGCTACGTCAACGTCGACATCCCCCCCACCGACGTCTCCCTCATGAAGACGGTCGCCGACGTCTTCGGGGACGTCCCCACGCTCCGCTTCCCTCCAGGGTCCGTGGACGAGGTCCGATCTCACCACGTCTTCGAGCACTTCGGCAGGGTCGAGGCGATGGCGCTCCTCATCCGATGGCACGAGTGGCTCCGCCCTGGAGGTTCCCTCCTCATCGAGACCCCGGACCTGGTCGGTTCGGCGCGCATGGTCCTGTCCGACCGGCCGCTGGCGTTGAAGATGGCCGCGGTGCGCCATCTCACCGGCGACCAGGCGGAGGGCTGGGCCTACCACGTGGACCAGTGGTTCGAGGACCGCTTCCGCGAGACCTTGAGCCGGCTCGGCTTCGCGAACGTCAGCGCGAGCACCAGCTCGTGGCCGCACCCTCCGTTCCTGGCGAACGTGACCGCGTCCGCCCAGAAGGTGGAGTCCCTTCCTCGCGCCGAACTCCTCCGCCGCGGAGAGGCGCTCCTCGCCGAGAGCGCCGTCGCGCCGTCCGAAGCCAGGCTCGTCGACCTCTGGGGGTCACAGCTCCGGGCCTGTCTCTCGGACGGACAGGCCCCGCGGCGCAGCGCGCCGGCGCTCGACCCGTCCTCGGGCGCGCACTCCGGCGCCGCCTAGACGCCCTCCGCGGCCCCTAGAGATCCCGGAGCGCGTCCGCCGCCCCCCGCCCCGCCACCCAGCCGGTGAGGATCGCCACCCCGAGCCCCGTCCCGTCGGCGGCGAGGTCGTGGCCGCCCACCACCGCCCCGGCCGCGAAGAGCCGCGCGTCGACCGGCCGCCCGTCCGCCCCGAGCGGCCGGCACCGGGGGTCCACGGCGACGCCGGCGGCCAGGAGCGGCTGCGCCTCGCCCCACCGCCTGCCGGTGAGGGAGCCGGGCGGCAGCCGGCCAGACTCCAGCCGCTCGAGGGCCGCCACCGCCGCCGGGCCGGCCGCGGGATCGCCCGAGGCGTCCCGGGCCGGATCGGGCGCGCCCACCGGCAGGTCGAGCAGCGGCTCGCGCAGCGCGCCGTCGCGGACGATCCCGCCGCCCACGAACCGCCCGGTGGCCAGCACCCACGCCGGCGCCACCACCTCCACCCCGGCGACCGGGACCGGCACCCCCGGCCGCACCCCCGGGCCGAGCTCGCCGGCCACCAGCTCCACGCCGGCGGCCGCGAGCCGGGCGACGATCGCGGCGTCGAGCCTGAGGCCGGCGAGGCCGGGGCCGTCGGCCCCCGCCTCGGCCACCGGGAGGCCGGCCGCAGCCGCGACGCGGTCGGCCCCCCGCGCCGCCGGA
>JAJYHA010000088.1 GCA_021784995.1 Myxococcales bacterium | reverse complement strand
AGGCTCGCGACGCGCCTCGGCTGGCCGCCCTGCGCGCGAAGGCGGTGCCTCGGGAGGGCGCCGCGCGCCGTGCCGCCGTCCTGGCCCTCGACGACGCCGAGGGGCTGCGGTCGAGGCGCGGCAAGGAGGAGGTCTGCCGTCCGCTCTGCGACACGCGCTGCGAGCGCGCGTCGTAGCCGGTGTCCCGGCGCGGCCTCGCCGCGCCGCTCGTGGAGCGCGACCGTCGTTCAGCCCAGGCGGAAGCGCAGCTCGCCCAGATCGCCGATCGACGTCGTCAGCTCGTCCCCCGGCTTGAGCCACACGCGCGCCCCCTCGGGTCTGCCCTGCACCACTCCCTCGGGCGTCCCGGTGAAGATGAGGTCGCCGGGCCGCAAGGTCATGTGCCGCGAGGCATAGGAGACGAGCTGGGCGCAGGTGAAGATCATGTCGCTCGTGCTGGAGGACTGGCGCAGCTCTCCGTTGACCCTGCACTCCACCGACAGGTCCTGCGGGTCGGGCACCTCGTCCGCGCTCACCGCCCAGGGGCCGATGGGGGCGAAGCCGTCGCAGGTCTTCCCGAGCATGTACTGGGTGGTCTTGAACTGGAGGTCCCGCGCGCTGAAGTCGTTCCCGGAGCAGTAGCCGAAGACGTGGGAGAGCGCCTCCTCCTCCGACACGTCGCGCGCCGTCCGGCCGAGGATGACGACCAGCTCCGCCTCGTGGTCGAACTGCGAGGCCACCTGGACCGGGAGCGGGATGGTGCCCCCGTGCCCCAGCAGGGCGTTGGCGTACTTGTTGAAAAACGTGGGCGTGGCGGGGATGGGCAGCTTCACCTCGTTGCAGTGCCGCCGGTAGTTGAACCCCATCATGATGATCTTCTCGGGAGCCGAGACGCAGGGGCCGAAGCGTGCGTCGGCCTCGCTCACCCGGAAGCGAGCCTCGCGCTCCGCGCCCGTGACGAGCGCCCGGAGCCCCGCCAGGTGCTGTCCACGGATGACGTCGTCCGTGGTGCGGGGCGCCTCGACGCCACGGGCCCGCGCCAGCGCGGCCACGTCGAGGATCCCGCCGCTCGTGCGGACGCCCAGGGTCAGCTGCTCGCCGTCGACGATGAGATTGCAGATGCGCACGCGGTCCGCCCTCCACGTGGTGGGGTTGCGGCCGGGGCTCCGGGGGCGCGGTGCGCCGGCCGTCTCGGGCCGCTCGCTCGGGCGTCCTGGCCCGGGTGAGCGTCTCGGAGGGCGATACTTACCACGCGCGTCACCGACGCTCACGTGGGGTTTGGTGCGCACGCCCGGCCGTGCGGCGCACCGTGCGCTCCGGTTCCGGGGAGTCCATCGCGAGCGAGCGGGTCACCTTCACGGGAGCGACAGGACCCAGGGGCTGCGATGACACGTCCCCGTTCGTAGGGTGCGAGCCAGACGCCATCCCGGCGCGGCGCGCTCCAGCTCCGCCGGCGCCGCACACGGGCCGGACGGCCCGTGAATCCCGCGGCTTGCGGCATCTGCGACGCGCTCGCACGCGCCGCGTGCGCGTGCGCCGTCCACCCACAGGGAAGGGGATCCGATCCTGCATCGGCGTCAGGGGGATGACGCGGGATCGGTCGAGTCGAGCGACGAGGAGCCGGCGCGGTGCGGCGCTGCCCTGGGGGGCGCTCGTGCTCGTGCTCGCGACGCTGTCGGCCTGCGGCGGCCAGGCGGCCACCTGGGAGGGCGATCCCGCGCTCTACGGCGCGCGGCTGGAGGTCGTCGATCCGCGCGACTGGACCCAGCGCGCCGACTTCACGGGGCGCCTGCGCAAGGTGATCCAGGAGAGCTCGGCGCGGTGGGGCATGGACCCGTCCGCGCTGGCGGGGTGGCGCATCGTCTTCAGGTCGGGCGGCTCGGGAGGGCTCTCCTGCGGCTCCGGCATCGCCCACGTGGATGGTTGCACGGACGAGCAGCAGCGCACCATCACGGTCTCGGTCGACGGCTGGTACTGCGTGGAGGAGTCGCCGCTGGCGCACGAGATCGGCCACGTCGCGCTCCTCCAGTCCGAGGACGGCGATCCCGCCCACCACGATGCGCGGTGGTGGGACGACGCCGCGTGGGGCAGGCTCTGGGACGAGATGGCCGGCGGCCTGCCCTCGCCGGACGGCCCGGTCGCGAAGTGCTTCCTCGCGGGGAGCTATCCCCGGGTGCAGCGCTGGACCGGCCTCGGCCACTGAACCCCGGGAGCGGCCGGCCCGGCCCGATCGATCAGGTCACCGACTCGGCGCTGTAGCGGGCGATGAGCCCGGAGCGAACGGCGGCCCGGTGCACGCGCGCGAAGACCAGGCCCGCCAGCAGCAGGTACGCGACCGCCTGGCCCGCGGCGAGCGCCAGCGAGGGCCAGGAGGGCGCGTGGCCCGACACCACGGCCCGCAGCGCCTCGAAGACCCAGGAGGGCGGCAGGAGGTGCGAGATGGGCTGCATCCAGCCAGGCAGCGTCGCGACGGGGTAGAAGACGCCGGCGAAGGGGGAGATGAGCGCCGGGATGGGCCACACGAACCACTCGGCGGCCGGCCCGAGGCGGAGGACGAGCGCGCTGCCGAGCACGCCCAGCGCGAGGCCGAAGAGGAAGAGGACCATCAGCGCGGGCGCCACGAGGAGGCCGTAGGCCAGGAGGGAGAGGCCGAAGAGGCCACCCGCCAGCGCCAGCATGGCGGCCAGGCCGATCGCGCTGGTGGCCACGCTCGACAGGACGAGGCCGGTCACGTACTCGGCGATCGAGATGGGGGTGGCGAACACGTTGAGGAAGTTGCGGCTCCACACGTCCTCGAAGAAGGCCATGGTCACGCCCTGCATGACGCGGATGAAGAAGTCCCAGAGGAGCACGGCGCCGAGGAGCACCGGGACGAAGCGGAGCCCGGCGGCGGTCACGGCGTCGAGGTAGCGGGAGATGAGCCCCCACAGCGCGATGTCCACCGCCACCCAGGCGAAGAGCGGGACCACGCGGGAGGGGCTGCCGCGCATCAGGTAGGCCTGGCGCAGCACCACCGCGGCGACGGGTCTCCAGCGCACCCGGATCACCCGCCCGCCACCGTCAGGGGCTCGCGCGCCACGCTCACGAAGAGGTCCTCCAGCGTGGCCCGTCCGTGCGCGCGCGGGAGCGCGCGCGGGTCGCCCTCGAGCAGGATGCGGCCGCGCGACAGGAACAGCACGCGATCGCAGACCTCCTCCACCTCGCGCATGTTGTGGGACGTCCAGAGCACGCCGCGGCTCCCCTCGGCTGCGAAGCGTCGGATGTGCGCCCGGACGTCGCGCGCGGCGGCGGGATCGAGCGAGGCGGTCGGCTCGTCGAGGAGGAGCAGGCGCGGCCGGTTCAGCATGGCCTTGGCCAGGCAGGCGCGGGTCTGCTCGCCGGACGACAGCACGCCGCACCGCGTGTCGCGCAGGGCGCGGAGGTCGAGCTCGTCGAGCAGCGCCTCGACGCGTCGCGACAGGTCCGCGACGCCGTAGAGGAGCCCGAAGACCCGCAGGTTCTGGGAGACCGTCAGGTTGCCGGGGAGCGGCGCGTGGACCGCGGCGAAGTTGGTGCGGGCGAGCGCGCGCGCGCGGTGGCGCGCCAGGTCGACGTCCTCGATGCGGATCGAGCCCGAGGAGGGCTCGAGCACGCCCAGGATCATGTCGATGGTGGTCGTCTTGCCGGCGCCGTTCGGGCCGAGCAGGCCGACGATCTCGTTGCTCTCCACGGCGAAGGTCACGCCGTCCACCGCGACGGTGTCGCGGTACGACTTGCGGAGCGCGGCGACGGAGAGGATCGGCACCCTCGTCCGTGTGGCGCGGGCGGGCGGTCCCGTCAAGCGTTTCCGGGCCCGGCGTGGGGTGGGGCG
>JAJYHA010000351.1 GCA_021784995.1 Myxococcales bacterium | reverse complement strand
CGCCCTGGCGCTGGCGCTCGCCCTGCACGGGCACCAGGGCGCGCGAGCCGGACGGCTCAACCTGCGCCGCGGCGACCTCGCCTTCACGCGCGACTTCGAGCACCTGCGCGGGAAGGTGGCGCGCCTGGGCGCCGCGGCGGCCGTGGTGCTGCTCCTCGCCATGGTCTCCTCCGGCGTCAAGGCGTTCTCGCTCTCCCGCCAGGAGCGGCTCCTCGACGGCGCGCTCTGCGACGCCACCCAGAAGCTGGTGGGCCGGTGCTACGTCAACGAGGAGCTCGCGGTGGCGGCGCTGCGCGGGAAGGGGACCGCCGCGGCCTCCATCCCCCGCAACTCCGCGGTGGACATCTTCACGGACCTCTCCTCCCGCACGCCGCGCGACGTGCAGGTGCGCTACGACCGGATCGAGATCACCCGGGACAAGCTGCACCTGCAGGGCATCACCGACGCGGCCGAGCAGGTCGACAAGATCGTCACCGGCCTGCGCGCCTCGCGCTGCTTCGGGGACGCCCGGTCGGGGGGCGCGCGCAAGCGCTCCAGCGACGGCAAGTTCGAGTTCACGGTGGACTCCGACATCACCTGCGACACGGGCGACAAGGCGCCCCCGCGGAGCTAGCCCATGGAGCTCTTCCGCAAGCTGCGGGCCGATCTCGACGCGTGGCTCTCGCGCCTCTCCGCGCGCGAGCGGGCCCTGGTCACCGCGGCCGCGATCGCCGTCGCCGCCTTCGTGGTCTTCATCGCGTTCGTGAAGGTCCAGCGCGGGATCACCGCGCGGGAGCAGGCGGTCGACCGCAAGACCCAGGTCCTGGCCCAGATCGGGAAGCTGGCGCAGGGCTATCGGGCCGCGCAGGCGGAGCGCGCCCAGCTCGAGGCGAAGCTGAAGGGCCCTCCCGTCCAGCTCATGAGCTACGTGGCCCAGGCGGGGCAGCGGCTCGGCATCGAGGTCAACGACCTCCGGCCCGGCGCCGCCGCGCAGCCGGGCGGCGCCGACAAGGTCCTGGAGGAGACGGTGGAGGTGAACCTGGCCAAGATCGACCTCGGGCGGCTCGCCTCGCTGCTGCAGGAGCTGGAGCGCGGCCCGGGCGTCGTCAAGGTGCGGCGGCTCGCGCTGCGGACGCGCATGGACGACCCGGCCGCGGTGGACGCGACCATCGTCGTGGCGACCTACCAGCTGAGGGGGTGACCGATGCGCCTTCCGCCGAAGCCCTGGCAGCGCCGGGTCGGGTACGCGGCCTTCACGCTGGTCGCCTTCGTCTTCGCGCTCCGCCAGACCTTCCCCGCGGACGCCGTGAAGGAGCGCATCGTCCTCGAGGCGGCCGCGGCCGGCTGGCAGGTCAGCGTCGCGGACGTCCGGCCGGCCGGGCTGGTCGGCGTCGCGATGAGCAGCGTCGTGCTCGAGTCGAGGGACGGCAGCCGCGTCCCCATCGAGAGGCTCGACGCGCAGCTCCGGATCCTGCCGCTGCTGCTCGGGCGCCGGGGCGTCTCGTTCGACGCCCGCCTGTTCGACGGCCGGGTCCGCGGGTTCGCCGAGGCGGCCGGCTCCGCCCACCACCTCCGCGCGCTCGTGTCCGGCGTGGAGCTGTCGCGCGCGGTGGCGCTCCGGAGGGCCACCGGGATGGAGCTGACCGGCACGCTCCACGGCGACGTCGACCTGACGCTCGACGAGCGGCAGCCGGCCCGGAGCACGGGTCGGATCGATCTGGCCGTCGACCGGGCGGCCGTCAACGGCGGGCAGCTCCCGATCCCGGGGATGGGCGGCGCCCTCACGGTCCCGCGGCTCGGCCTCGGCGAGCTGACGGCCCGGGCCAGCGTGAAGGACGCCCGGCTCACCTTCGACCAGCTCGAGACGCGCGGGGACGACGTGGAGGCGACGGGAGAGGGCCTCTACTGCGTGCTCCAGCCACGCCTCGCGTTCGCCCCGATCTTCGGCAAGGCCCGGATCCGCATCCGCGACTCGTTCTGGAGCCGGTCGGGAGCCGCCGCGTTCAAGCCCGTCGCGGAGGTCGCGCTGGCGCAGGCGCGCGGCCCCGACGGCGCCTACGGCTTCCAGATCTTCGGGACGCTGTCGCAGCCGCAGGCCCGCATGGCGCCGTAGCGGGCTCCGGCCCGGGGCGCCGGCACCTCAGACCTTGAACCTGCCGACGCGATCGGCCAGGGCCCGGGCACGGGCGCCGAGGCGCCCGGCGACCTCGGAGAGCTCCACCACCGCCGACTCGTGCTGCTCCGCGGTCCCGGCCAGGCCGCGGAGGACCTCGCGGACGCCGCCGGTGGCGGCGTCGTGATCGCCGACCGCGCGCGCGATCTCCGCCAGCATGCCGTCGATCCGCTCGAGGCTCTCGCGCTGCGCCCGCCCGAGGGCGGCCTGCTCCTCGAGCGCGCGGCTCACCTCGTCGGCGAGCGCCCGGACCACGTCCGAGACCGATCCGACCGCGCCCACGCTGGCGCCGACCCGCTCGATGGCCTCGGCGAGCGACTGGGAGCCGGCCGCGATCGAGGAGAGGAGGTCGGCGACCTCGCGGGCCGAGACGCCGTGCGCCTGCACCGCCTCCCGGATCGCCGCGGCGGTCTCGTGTCCGCGCGCCGTCGCCGTGCGGATCTCCTGGAGCGCGTCCAGCGATCTGCGGGCGTGCGCCACCCCGGCCCCCGCCAGGTCGTCCCCGCGGTCGATGAGCCGCGCGGTGCCGCCCACGTCGTCCCGGACGGCGCGGATGATCTGCGCGATGGACTGCGTCGAGGAGGAGATCTGGGCCGCCAGCTCCCGGATCTGGTCCGCCACCACGGCGAACGCCTTGCCGTGCTCGCCCGCCTGCGTCGCGATGATGGAGGCGTTCAGCGAGAGGAGGTTCGTGCGGCCGGCCACCTCGCCGATGAAGTCCAGGATCTTGTCGATGTCGTCGGAGCGCCGGCCCAGCGCCGTGACGCGCCGCTTGGCGTCGCCCACCGCGGCGCGGAGCGTCTCGAACCCGTCCACCGCCTCGTGGACCACCGTGCCGGCCTGGTCCGCCAGCTCCGCGGCCTGCGCCGCGGCGAGCTGGCTGGCGACGGCCGCGGTCTCGAGGCCGGTCAGCGAGCTCGACACCGTCCCCAGGGTCGACTGCGCGTTGCCGGCGAGCGCTCCGAGCGAGGCGAGCTGCGCGCGCGCGCGGCGCCCCGCGTCCGACAGGCCCTGCACGTCGCGGCGCGCGGCGCCCATCTGCGCGTCGAGCTCGGCCGCCTGGCGCCGCACCTGCTCCAGCGCCTCCGCCATCTCCCCCACCGCCGCGCCGGTGGCGTGCACGGAGTCCGACAGGCCCTGCACGCCGCGGCCGACCTGCTGCACGGAGCCCTGCATGGTCTCCACCGCCGCCTGCGCGGCCACGATCCGGTGGTGCTCCTCGCGGGAGCGGCCCGCGACGCGCTCCCCGATGGCCCCCACCTCCTGCACGCCATCCTGCAGGCTGCCGGTGGCCTCCTTCACCTCGGTCACGATGGCGGCGAGCCCCTGCGCCATGGCCCGGAAGGCGGCGGCCAGGCGCCCGAGCTCGTCGCGCGAGAGCGAGGGAGGGCCGGCGGTCAGGTCCCCCGCGGCCACGTGGTGCGCGGCCTCCTGGAGCAGGCGCAGGGGCGCGGTGAGCGCCGTGGCGGCGAGCCAGAGCACCACCGCGCAGGCGACGAGCAGCACCAGCGCCAGCAGGATCGCGTGCCACCACACGGCGCCGCCCGGCGCCGCCGGCGCCTCGTCCGGCACCTGGCTGACGACGGCCAGGGCGCCGGCCGCGCTGCGCAGGCGCCAGCCCCCGGAGACGCGCTCGACGCCCGGGCCGCCCGCGGCGGGGCCGCCGGGCAGGGCGCCCCCTCC
>JAJYHA010000191.1 GCA_021784995.1 Myxococcales bacterium | reverse complement strand
GATCTCGGTCCCGATCTCCGCCATCATCTCCTGGGCCACCTTCTCGGTGACCTGGGCCCAGATGTCGATGACCTTGTTGTACCGCTCGCCCTTGGTGATGAGGCCCTCGGTGTACTGGTTCTCGATGTCCGTCACCTCGGCCGTGGCGCGGTCGAGCAGGGCCTGCTTCTTGCGCGGGATGTGCATGTTCGACAGCGCGATGGAGATGCCGGCGCGCGTCGCGTTCCCGTAGCCCATCGACCGCACGCGGTCGGCGAGGAGGACGGTCTCCTTCTCGCCGCACAGGCGGTAGGTGAGGTCGATGAGGTTCTGGAGCTGCTTCTTGTCCATCACCTTGTTGATGGCCTCGAACGGCAACCGCTCCGGCACGATGTCGAAGAGCAGCACGCGGCCGGTGGTGGTCTCGACCCGCCTCCCGTCCATGCGGACGGAGATCCGCGCCTGGAGGTCGATCTCGCCCTGGTCGTAGGCGGCGCGCACCTCCTCCGGCGAGGCGAAGGTCTTCCCCTCGCCCCGCGCGAAGGCGCGCTCGCGCGTCATGTAGTAGATGCCGAGCACGATGTCCTGGCTCGGGACGATGATGGGCTTGCCGTGGGCGGGCGACAGGATGTTGTTCGTGCTCATCATGAGCACGCGGGCCTCCATCTGCGCCTCGATGGAGAGCGGCACGTGCACGGCCATCTGGTCGCCGTCGAAGTCGGCGTTGAAGGCGGTGCAGACGAGCGGGTGGAGCTGGATCGCCTTGCCCTCGATGAGGACCGGCTCGAAGGCCTGGATGCCGAGGCGGTGGAGCGTGGGCGCCCGGTTGAGGAGGACCGGGTGCTCGCGGATCACGTCGTCGAGGATGTCCCACACCTCGGGACGCTCCTTCTCCACCATCTTCTTGGCGCTCTTGATGGTGGTGACGTACCCCTTCTCCTCAAGCTTGTTGTAGATGAACGGCTTGAACAGCTCGAGGGCCATGATCTTCGGCAGGCCGCACTGGTGCAGCTTCAGCTCGGGGCCGACCACGATCACGGAGCGGCCCGAGTAGTCGACGCGCTTGCCGAGCAGGTTCTGGCGGAAGCGCCCCTGCTTCCCCTTCAGCATGTCGCTCAGCGACTTCAGCGGCCGCTTGTTGGGGCCGGTGATGGTCTTGCCGCGGCGCCCGTTGTCGAAGAGGGCGTCCACCGCCTCCTGCAGCATCCGCTTCTCGTTGCGGATGATGATGTCGGGCGCGTTCAGCTCCTGGAGCCGCTTCAGGCGGTTGTTCCGGTTGATGACGCGCCGGTAGAGGTCGTTCAGGTCGGAGGTGGCGAACCGGCCGCCGTCGAGCGGCACCAGCGGCCGCAGGTCCGGCGGGATGACCGGGATGACCTCGAGCATCATCCAATCGGGCTTGTTGCCCGACTCGCGGAAGGCGTCGACCACCTTCAGGCGCTTCGCGATCTTCTTCCGCTTGGCGTCGCTGGTCGCCTCCTTCATCTCCTTGCGCAGCTGCTCGGAGAGGCTCGGGATGTCGATCGCCTTCAGGAGCTGGAGGACCGCCTCGCCGCCCATGCCGGCCGCGAAGGCCTCCTCGCCCATCTCGTCGAGCAGCTTGCCGTACCGCTCCTCGGAGAGGAGCTCGCCGCGGCCGAGCTTGCTCTCCTTGGGGTCGATGACGATGTACGACTCGCAGTAGAGGACCTTCTCCAGGTCCTTGAGCGTGATGTCGAGCAGGTTGCCGATCCGGCTGGGGAGCGACTTCAGGAACCAGATGTGCGCCACGGGCGTGGCGAGCGTGATGTGGCCCAGGCGCTCGCGCCGGACCTTGGACTGGATCACCTCGACGCCGCACTTCTCGCACACCACGCCCCGGTGCTTCATGCGCTTGTACTTGCCGCAGTTGCACTCGTAGTCCTTCACGGGCCCGAAGATCTTCGCGCAGAACAGCCCGTCCCGCTCCGGCTTGAAGGTCCGGTAGTTGATGGTCTCCGGCTTCTTCACCTCGCCGTGCGACCACTGCCGGATCTTCTCCGGGCTGGCGAGCGAGATCCGCATGGCCGAGAACGACAGCGGGTCCTTCGGCTTCTCGAAGAAATTGAAGATGTCCTTCACGTCGGCTCCCTCGAAAGTGATTCGAAACCCTCTGGACGCACCCCGACGGCGGTGGCGCCGCCCCCCATCGCCCGCGCGGGGCGGCGCGCCCGCCTCACGCGCTCTTCTTCTCGGACCGCGGCGCCAGCGGATCGCCGGCCGCGGCGGCGGCCTCCTGCAGCTCGCGCTCGCGCTGCGCCTCGGGAGACTCGAGCAGCTCGACGTCGAGCGCGAGGCTCTGCATCTCCTTGATCAGCACGTTGAAGGACTCCGGGAGCCCCGACTCGAGCGTGTTCTCGCCCTTGACGATGGCCTCGTACATGCGGGTGCGGCCCACCACGTCGTCCGACTTGACGGTGAGGAACTCCTGGAGCGAGTAGGCGGCGCCGTACGCCTCCATGGCCCACACCTCCATCTCGCCCAGGCGCTGGCCGCCGAACTGGGCCTTCCCGCCCAGGGGCTGCTGCGTGACCAGCGAGTAGGGGCCGATGCTCCGGGCGTGGATCTTCTCGTCGACCAGGTGGTGCAGCTTGAGCATGTACATCACGCCCACCGTGACGTCGTGGTCGAACGGCTCGCCGGTGCGGCCGTCGAAGAGCACCGACTGCATGGTGCACTCGCCCGCCTCGAGCAGTCCCGTGATCTCCTCCTCGCGTGCGCCGTCGAAGACGGGCGTCGAGACGTGCACGCCGCGCATGAACTTCTCGGCCAGCCGCGGCAGCTCCTTGTCGGGCAGGTCGTCGATCAGCTTCGCGACCCGCTCGGTCCGGACGTCGCCGTCCTGGAAGACGCGCTTCAGGCCCTTGCGGAGCGGCTCCGGCCCGAACCGCCGCTCCATCATCTCCTCGATCCGCTTGCCCACGTTGAGCGCCGCCCAGCCGAGGTGCGTCTCGAGGATCTGACCCACGTTCATGCGCGAGGGCACGCCCAGCGGGTTGAGGACGATGTCCACCGGAGTGCCGTCCTCGAGGTAGGGCAGGTCCTCCTCCGGCAGCACGCGCGAGACGACGCCCTTGTTGCCGTGGCGACCGGCCATCTTGTCGCCCACCGCCAGCTTGCGCTTGATGGCGACGTACACCTTCACCATCTTGATGACGCCCGGCGGCAGCTCGTCGCCCTTCTTCAGGCGGCCGATCTTCTCGCCGAAGAGCAGCTTGATGAGCTCGCGCTGCTCCTCGAAGTTCTGGATGACCTTGCGGACCTTGTCCTGGACCTCGGCCGGCGCCGCGATCTCGCCCCAGTAGCGCTGCGGGACGGTGTCGAGCAGCTCGTCGGAGAGCACGTCGCCCTTCTTCAGGAGCTGGACCCCCTGGTCGTCCACCAGGCGGCCCGAGACCTCGCGCCCCGCCAGGAGCTTGCGGATCTTGCCGTAGGCGGAGTCCTGGATGATCCGGATCTCGTCGTTCTGGTCCTTGAGGAGCTTGGCCTCCTCCATCTCCTCGATGGCCTTGGCGCGCTCGTCCTTGTCGACGCCCTTGCGGGAGAAGACCTTGGCGTTGATGACCGTCCCGGAGACGCCGGGCGGCACGCGCAGCGAGCTGTCGCGCACGTCGCCGGCCTTCTCGCCGAAGATGGCCCGGAGCAGCTTCTCCTCCGGCGAGAGCTGCGTCTCGCCCTTGGGCGTGATCTTCCCGACCAGGATGTCGCCCGGCTTCACCTCGGCGCCGATGCGGATGATCCCGGACTCGTCGAGGTCCTTCAGGGCCTCCTCGCCGACGTTCGGGATGTCGCGCGTGATCTCCTCCTTGCCGAGCTTGGTGTCGCGCGCGATGCACTCGAAC
>JAJYHA010000106.1 GCA_021784995.1 Myxococcales bacterium | reverse complement strand
GAAGGAGCGCACCCTGGCGCCGAAGACGGGGGCGCGCGCCACCAGCGCGGTCCGCAGCCCGGGGAGCTGGACGTCGATCCCGAAGCGGGCCCGGCCCGAGATCTTCTCGGGGGCGTCGAGCCGGCGGGTGGGCTTGCCGATCAGCCTCCAGGCCGACCGGTCCTTCAGCTGCACGCGCGTGGGCGGCGGGAGCCGCTCCGCGGCCGCGGCCAGCGCGCCGTACGGGAGCCGGCGCGCGCCGTCGACGACGTGGCCCTCCTCGGTGCGGAGCCGGCCGGGGTCCACCCTCCACTCCGCGGCCGCCGCGCGGACGAGCATCTCGCGGGCCATCGCGCCGACGGTCCGGTAGCGGTCGAGCTCGGACCACGTGGTGGTGGAGCCGCCCGTCATCTGGATCCCGTACACGGTGTGCGCGTAGGCCGGCGCCGCCGGCGCGTGCTCCACCACGACCTGCGACCAAGCGCAGTCGAGCTCCTCAGCGACCAGCATGGCGAGGCCGGTCCAGACGCCCTGGCCCATCTCGGAGTGCGCGAGCTGGACGGTGACCGTGCCGTCGGGCGCGACGCGCAGGAACGCGTCGGGGTGCGGGAGCGGGGCGCGGGCCGCCGTGGCCGCGCGCGCCGCCGCGGGGGCGTGGAACGCGATGACGAGGCCCGCGCCCGAGAGCGCGGAGGCCCTGAGGAAGCTCCTGCGGGTCACGCCGGTCACGTGGGGCCTCCCCCGAGCGCCGCCGCGCGGTGCACGGCGGCGCGGATCCGCGGGTAGGTCCCGCAGCGGCACAGGTTCCCCGACAGCGCCTCGTCGATCTCGTCGTCGGTCGGGTGGCGCCGCTCCGCGAGCAGCGCGGCGGCCGCCATCATCTGCCCGGGCTGGCAGTAGCCGCACTGCACCACGTCCAGCTCCGCCCAGGCGCGCTGCACCGGGTGCGATCCGTCCTTCGAGAGCCCCTCGACGGTGGTCACGCGGTGGCCGCTCGCCTCGGACAGCGGCGTGGCGCAGGACCGCACCGCCTTCCCGTCGAGGAGGACGGTGCAGGCCCCGCACTGGGCCGCGCCGCAGCCGAACTTGACGCTCGTGATGCCGAGCCGATCGCGGAGCACCCAGAGCAGCGGCATCCCGGGGGGCGCGTCCACCTCGCGGAGGACACCGTTGACGTCGAGCTTCATGGCTGGACCCCCGGCGCCGCGGGCGCGCTCAGACCGTCACCACCACCTTGCCCAGATGGGCCCCGCTCCGCAGGTGCTCGTAGGCTCGCCGGGCCTCCTCGAACGGGAAGACCCGGTCCACGACGGGACGGAGCGAGGCGCGGGCGATCGCCTCGTTCATCGCCTCGAAGTGGCGAACGCTCCCCACGAACACGGAGTCGACCCGGATGCCGCGTCCGTTCTGCGCCGCCAGCGCGGGGTCGGCGCGCGCCCCGCCCAGCAAGCCCACCAGGGCGAGGTGCCCTCCGTCGCGGAGCGCGCGCAGGGACCGGGGGAGGGTGGCCGCCCCGCCCACCTCGAGGACGTGATCCACCCCGCGCCCGCCGGTGAGCGCGAGGACCGCCTCGTCCCACCCGGGCGTCGTCCGGTAGTTGACGACCGCGTCGGCCCCGAGCGCCTTGCCCCGCGCCAGCTTCTCGTCGTGGCTCGAGGTGAGGATCACGCGCGCGCCGAGCATCTTCGCCAGCTGGAGGGCGAAGATGCTCACGCCGCCCGTCCCCTGGGCCAGCACGGTGTCGCCGGCCCGGAGGCCCCCCAGGGCGACCAGGCCCACCCACGCCGTGACCGCGGCGCAGGGCAGGGTGGCCGCCTCCTCGAACGACAGGTGATCGGGGATCCTCACGGCTGCGTCCGCCTCCAGCACCACCTCCTCGGCCAGCACGCCGTCGATCGCGCCGCCCAGCGCCGAGGCGCCCTTCTCCGCGTCGAAGCGTCCGTCCACCCAGCGCTGGAAGAAGGCGCCGGCGACGCGCTCTCCCGGGCGCAGGCGCGTCACGCCCGCGCCCACCTCGACGATCTCGCCCGCGCCGTCCGAGAGCGGGACCAGGGGACGCTTCACGGGACCGCGCGTGTAGGTCCCCGCGGCGACGAGGAGGTCGCGGTAGTTGAGGCTGGCCGCCCGCATCCGGACCAGCACCTGCCCGGGGCCGGGCCGCGGGCCGGGCCGCTGGACGAGGGAGAGGGTGTCGAGGCCGTTTCCGCCGAGCTCGTAGGCGCGCATGGGGTGATAGTACGGCACGCCCGAGGCTTCCGGGCGGCCATGAAGGCTGCCCGCTCCGCCGGCGCCGGTCCCGCCGGCCGTCTCCTCGCCCGAGCGCCGGGGAGCCGGCTCGTCGCCGCGAACCCAGCGGGGGGCGGGGCGGCTGCCCCGCCCGGGCTTGGTGCCGCGGCCACGTTCGGGGTAACTTTCGTCCCATGCGACTCGGAATGGGCGAGATCCTCATCATCCTGGTGGTCGTCCTGCTGGTCTTCGGCCCCAACAAGCTGCCGCAGCTCGGCGACGCGCTGGGGAAGGGCATCCGCAACTTCAAGAAGGCCTCGAACGAGGAGGAGCCCGCCGCGGCCCGGTCCGATCCGGCCGCGCTGCCGGGCCCTTCCGTCCAGCAGCAGGTGGCGGCCGCCAAGAAGAGCGAGCCGGCGTAGCCCCTACGCCAGCGCCTCCCCCTGGCCGCGCTCCTCGTGTGCGCGCCCGTCGCGGATGCGGTAGAGGCGCCGGAAGGTGGGGATGATCTTCTCGTCGTGGGTCACGATGACCACCGCCGTCTCGTGACGCCGCGCCATGGAGGCGAGCAGCCCGACGACCGCGATCGCGCGGGCGCTGTCGAGCGGCGCCGTGGGCTCGTCGGCGAGGATCACCGGCGGGCCGTTCACGAGCGCTCGCGCGATCGCCACGCGCTGCTGCTCGCCCCCGGAGAGACGGTGCGGCATCGCGTCGGCCCGGTGCCCGAGGTCGAGCGTCTCGAGCAGCGCGCGCGCGTGCGCCCGCGCCTCGGCCTCGGGCCTCCCGGCCAGCATCGGCAGGAGCGCCACGTTCTCGGTCACGTCGAGGAACGGCAGGAGGTACGGCGCCTGGAACACGAACCCGATGCGGTCGCGCCGGAGCGCCCGCAGGTCGCGCGTGCGCCAGCCGCCGTCGTAGACGACCTCGCCGCCGAGGACGATCCTGCCGCCCGTCGGCTCCACGACGGCGCCCAGGCACTTGAGCAGCGTGCTCTTGCCGGAGCCGGAGGGGCCGACGAGCCCGACGACCTCGCCCGGCTCCACCCGGAGGTCGACGCCCTTCAGGGCGTCGACCGCGGCGTCGCCCTCGCCGTACCGCTTGCGGACCTGGTGGACCTCGATCCCGCGCACGTCAACCTCCGATGGCGTCGGCGGGGTCCACCGCGAGCGCCGCGCGGACGGCGACCGTGCTCGCCACGAGGCAGATCGCCAGCACCGCCGCCAGCCCGCGCGCCGCGTCGCCGGGCAGGAGCAGCACGTACTTCGGGAAGACGTGCACCCAGGCGGCGGCCGCGATCCGCCCGACGGCGAACGCGATCAGGCCCAGCGCGAGCGCCTGCTGCACGATCATCCCGGCGATGGTCCGGTCCCGCGCGCCGATCAGCTTCAGGACGGCGATCTCGCGGATCTTCCCGGCGGTCAGGGTGTAGAGGATGAACGCGACCACGGCCGCGCTCACGATCGCGAGGATCACCAGGAACATCGCGATCTGCCGCGCCGAGGAGGCGATCAGCTTGCCGACCAGGATCTCCTCCACCTGCGAGCGCGTGTAGACCTGGAGCCGCCTCCAGCGCCGGATCCCGGCCGCGACCTCCTCGGGGGCGTGGCCCGGCTCCACCTGGACCAGCACCGCGTTCAC
>JAJYHA010000289.1 GCA_021784995.1 Myxococcales bacterium | reverse complement strand
AAGCCGGGCGTCCCGCCGCCGCCGTCCCACCTGGCCGACATCGTGCGCATCGTGCGGGCGGAGGGCGTGAAGGCGATCCTGGTGGAGAACTACTACGACACCCGGTCGGCGGACGTGGTGGCGCGGCACACCGGCGCCCGGGTGGTGGTCATCCCCGGGGACGTGGGGGGCGTACCGGGCGCCGACACCTACGAGCGCTACGTCGATCTCCTGGTGAAGCTGGTGGCGGACGCGGTCCGGTGACCGAGCCCCTGCTGCGACTGGAGGATGCCGGGATCGGCCACGGCGGCCGGGCCATGCTCACGGGCGTCACGCTCGAGGTGGCGCCCGGCGACTTCCTGGCGGTCGTCGGGCCCAACGGAGGCGGCAAGACGACGCTGCTGCGGACGCTGCTCGGCGTGCTGCCGCCGGTGGGGGGCCGCCGCGTGCAGCCGAGGCCCCTCCACGTGGGCTACGTGCCGCAGCGCGATCACGTCGACGCCCTCTGGCCGCTCACCACCGCGGACGTCGTCCTCATGGGCCGCTACGCCCGCGCGGGGGTGGGGCGGCGGATCCGCGCCGAGGACCGGGAGCACGCGCGTGCGGCGCTGGCGCGGCTCGGGATCGAGGAGCTCGCCTCGCGGCCCTTCCGCACGCTCTCGGGCGGGCAGCGGCAGCGGACGCTCATCGCCCGCGCCCTCGCCACCGAGCCGGAGCTGCTGGCCCTCGACGAGCCGACGAACGGGATGGACCCGTCGGCGGAGCTCGCCGCCATGGACCTCCTGGCCGAGCTGCACCGCACGGAGTCGCTCGCCATCGTCATGGTGTCGCACCGGCTGGAGGCGGTCGCGAACTACGCGCGGCACCTCGCCTTCGTCGACAAGGACCACGCGCTGTGGCGCCTCGGCGGTCTCTCCGAGATGCTGCAGCCCGACGCGCTGAGCGCCCTCTACCGCCGGCCGGTGGTCGTCCGGGAGGAGGGGGGGCGACGCTTCGTCTATCCGCTGGGGGGAGGTGCCCCGTGAGCGCCCTCGCCGGCTTCTGGGCGGGCCACGACATCTGGCGCGATCCGCTCCTGGCCTCCGTGGTGGCGGGGGCGCTGCTCGGGTTCCTCGGCGTCTACGTGGTGCTCCGGCGCACGGTCTTCGTGTCGGCGGCGCTGACGCAGCTCTCCACGCTGGGCCTCATCGTGGCGCTCCTGGTCGAGGAGCAGATGGGCGTCGAGGTCGAGCACGCGGGCGTGCAGCTCGCGGTGGCGGTCGTCTTCTCGGTCGCGGGCGCGCTCGTCCTCGGCGCGCTGCAGGGCGGGCGGCGGCTCCCGACCGAGGCGGGCGTGGGCATGTGCTACGTCCTCGCGGGCGCGCTCGTGATCCTGGGCGCCAACCGGCTGATCCACGCCGCGCACGACCTCAACTCGATGGTGTTCGGGAACGCGGTGGCGGTGCCCTTCTCGGACGTGGTGGTGCTGGCCGCGGTGGCGGTCCTGTGCGCGGTCCTGCACGCGCTCTTCCACAAGGAGCTGCTCTTCGTCTCCTTCGACCGGGAGACCGCGGAGGCGGTCGGCCTCCGCGCCGCGTCGTGGAACGGGCTGCTCTTCTTCACCATCGGCCTCGCCATCCCCGTCTCGGCGCGGGCGCTGGGCGCGCTCCCGGTCTTCGCCTTCCTGACCATCCCGGCCTCGGCGGCGCTCCTCCTGGTCCGCCGCCTGCCGGCGGCCTTCCTGCTCGCGGCCGTCCTGGGCGTGGTGGCCGCGGCGGGCGGCTACGTGCTCTCCTGGATCTGGCAGGTGCCCACGGGCGCGACGATGGTGACCCTGGCAGGCCTGATGGTGGTCCCCGGCGCGCTCCTCCGCCGGCCCTGACCGGGAGCCTCGCCGCGACGCTCCCCGGCGGCGCGCCCGGCGCGGGCGGCGAGGCTAGAAGACGGGGCTCTCGCGGTACGTTCCCCAGACGCGCTTCAGGCGCTCGACGATGTCGCCCATGGTGGCTCCGGCGCGGACGAGCTCGATGGTGACGGGCATGATGTTCGCGGACTCGTCCCTGGCCACGCGCACGAGCTGCTCGAGCAGCGCCGCCACCTGGGCCTGGTCACGGTCGCGCCGGACCCGGTTCAACCGCTCGATCTGCCGCCGCTCCGCGGTCGGGTCGTGCGGGTGGATCTCGACGTCCGGCACCTCCCCCTGCTCCACGTAGGCGTTCACGCCGATCACGGGCTTGTCGCCGCTCTGCTTGCGCAGGGCGGTGTCGTACGCGTCGTCGGCGATGTGCTTCTGGAACCAGGACTCCTTGATGAGCTTGACCGTCCCGCCCATCTTCTCCACCTGGTCGAGGATCTCGAAGATCGCCCTCTCGTACGCCGTCGTCAGCGACTCCACGTAGTACGACCCGCCGATGGGGTCGACGACGTCCGTGACGTGCGTCTCGTCGGCGATGATCTGCTGCGTCCGGAGGGCGATCTTCATCGCCTCCTCGGTCGGGATGGCGAAGGCCTCGTCCATGCCGTTGGTGTGGAGGCTCTGCGCCCCGCCCAGCACGGCGGAGAGCGCCTGGAGCGCGGTCCGGACGACGTTGATCTTGTACTGGGGCTTCGTGAGGGAGGCGGCCGCGGTCTGGCAGTGGAAGCGGAGCCGCATCGACTCCGGGTTCCTGGCGCCGAAGCGCTCGCGCATGATCTTGGCGTAGGCGCGGCGGGCGGCGCGGAACTTCGCGATCTCCTCGAAGAAGTCGGCCTGGCAGACGAAGAAGAAGGCGAGCCGCGGCGCGAAGTCGTCGACCGCCATCCCGGTCTTCGTCACCTCCTGGACGTAGGTGACGGCGTTGGCGAGCGTGAACGCCACCTCGTGGATGGGCGACGCGCCCGCCTCGGAGATGTGGTAGCCCGAGATGTTGATGGGGTTGTACCGCTTCATGTTCCGCGCGCAGTAGGTGATGCAGTCGCGCACGATCCGGACGGACGGCTCGATGGGGAAGACGTACTCCTTCTGCGCCATGTACTCCTTGAGGATGTCCGCCTGGATGGTCCCCGAGAGCGCGTTCAGGTCGAAGCCGCGCTTCTGCGCCAGCACCACGTACATGGCGAGGAGGATCCACGCCGACGGGTTGATGGTCATGGAGACCGAGATCTTCTCCAGGTCGATCCCGTCGAAGAGCGCCTCCATGTCGGCGAGGCTGCTCACGGCGACGCCCTCGCGGCCCACCTCGCCCTCGCACATGGGGTGGTCGGCGTCGTAGCCCATGAGCGTGGGCATGTCGAAGTCGACCGAGAGCCCGGTCTGGCCGTGCGCGATGAGGTACTTGAACCGCTTGTTCGTGTCCTCTCCGGTGCCGAACCCGGCGATCTGGCGCATGGTCCAGGTCCGGCTTCGGTACATGGTGGGGTAGGGGCCGCGCGTGAACGGGTAGCGCCCCGGCAGCCCGATGTCCTCGACGGGCGTGTCCGCCACGTCGAGCGCCGTGTAGACCCGCTTCACCGGGAACCCGCCCAGCGTGTGGAACTGCGCCCGCTTCTCGCGCTGCCTGGCGACGAACGCCGCCACCTCGCGCTTCTCCCAGTCGGAGAGCTCGGCCAGCAGCGCCGCCGGATCGATCGCCTGGAGTTCGTTCGCCATCGTCACGTCCGTTGGAAGGAGGCCTCGAGCAGCTGCTCGCCGGCGTCGTGGGGGGAGATCTGCCGCGCCGCGAGGCGCTCCGCCAGGGCCGCCACGCGTCCCTCGCGGCCGGCCCGGAAGCGGGCGCGGAGGAGATCCTCCGCGCTCTTCAGCATCCGGAACTCGGCGTTGCGCCGGCGCCGCGCGCGGCCCGCCTCGCTGCCCTCCAGGAAGGCCCGGTGCGCGGCCAGCGCCGCGGTCAGCTCGTCGAAGCCGCGCT
>JAJYHA010000377.1 GCA_021784995.1 Myxococcales bacterium | reverse complement strand
GGAAGCGCTGCTTCGCCCGCGCCAGCCCCGTCCCCTCCAGCATCGCCGCCGTGATGGCCACCACCCGCGGGTCGCGCTCCATCTGCTCGCACAGCGCCTCGGCGAAGAGGTCGGTGTAGGACTTGCGGGCGGACTTGCCGGGCAGCGGCTTCCCGGTCGCCACGTCGAAGAAGGAGAGCGCGTGCCCGCGCGTCGCGCGGTCGGACTCGGCCGGCTGGTAGCCCTTCCCCTTGCTGGTGACGGCGTGCACCAGCACCGGCCGCTCGTACTGCACCACCTTCCGGAAGACCTCCACCAGCGCCTTCACGTCGTGGCCGTCCACCGGCCCCAGGTAGTCGAACCCGAGCCCCTCGAAGAGGATTCCCGGCGAGACCAGCGCCTTGGTCGCGTTGAGCGCCTGCCGGATGACGCGGATGGCGCCGGCGCCGCGCGGGAGCTGGCGCAGGACGTCCTTCGTCGTCCGGCGCCACTTGTTGAAGGTGCGGCTGGTGAACTTCTGGGTCAGCCACTGGGAGAGCGCGCCCACGTTGGGCGAGATCGACATCTCGTTGTCGTTGAGCACGACCACCAGGTCGCGCGCCAGGTAGCCGCCCTGGTTCAGCCCCTCGAAGGCGACGCCGCCCGTGAGCGCCCCGTCCCCCACCAGGGCGACGATCTTCCCCTCCTCGCGCTTCAGGCGGCGCGCCTCGATGAGCCCCAGCGCGGCCGAGACGGCGGTGGAGGAGTGCCCCACGCCGAAGGCGTCGTGCTCCGACTCCTGGCGCTCCGGGAAGCCCGCCAGCCCACCCTCGGTGCGGAGGGTGCGGAAGCGGTCGCGGCGGCCGGTGAGCAGCTTGTGCGCGTAGGCCTGGTGCCCCACGTCGAAGACCAGCCGGTCGAGCGGCGAGCTGTAGACGTAGTGCAGCGCCACGATCAGCTCCACCGCGCCGAGCGAGCTGCCCAGGTGGCCGCCGTTCACGGCGCAGGTGGCGACGATCTCCTCGCGGATCTCCTGGCACAGCGCTGGGAGGTCGTCGACCGGGAGCCGCTTCAGGTCGAGGGGGGAGTCGATCCTGTCGAGCAGGCGCGCCATGGCTACCTCTTGCGTGACACGACGAAGCCGGCCAGCGCGCGCAGCGCGGCGGCCGGAGGTCCGAGCGGCTCCAGCGCCGCCACCGCCTCGGCACAGGCGGCGTCGGCGCGCCGCCGCGCCTCCGCGATCCCCACCAGCCCGGGCAGGGTCGCCTTGCCGGCGGCGGCGTCCTTCCCGGCCCGCTTCCCCAGCGTCGCGGCGTCGCTGGTGAGGTCGAGGATGTCGTCGGCGATCTGGAAGGCGAGGCCCAGCTTCCGGCCCACCGGCTCGAGGCCGGCCGGGGTGCCGGTGGCCGCGACGGCGCCTCCCACCACGGCGGCGGTGATGAGCGCACCCGTCTTGGCGGCCATCAGCTCCAGCACCTCCGCCTCGCGGAGCGCGCGCCCCTGGGCCGCCATGTCGAGCGCCTGGCCCTCGACCATGCGCCAGGCGCCGTCCGCCAGCAGCGCCGCCAGCGCCGCCGCGCGCCCGTCCCCCGCCGCCAGCAGGTGGCGGAAGGCCAGCGACTGCAGCCCGTCCCCCACCAGCGTGGCGGTCGCGTCGTCGTAGGCCTTGTGGACCGTCGGTCGGCCGCGGCGCAGGTCGTCGTCGTCCATGCACGGCAGATCGTCGTGGACCAGCGAGTAGGTGTGGATCATCTCCAGCGCGAGCGCGAAGCGCAGCGCCAGCCCGTCGTCGCCCACGTCGCCGCCCAGCGCCTCGCAGCTGGCCAGCACCAGGGCCGGGCGCAGCCGCTTGCCGCCGCCCAGCAGCGCGTACTCGACCGCCTCGGTCAGGCGGGGCGGCCCCACGCGCCTCCACTCGCCGGCCAGCCGGCGGAGCTGGCCCTCCACGCGGGTGGAGAGCTGCCGGAGGTAGTCCTCGATCGGGAATGGGCTGGACACGGTGCGCTTTCTAGCACAGCGGGGCCCGGCAAGGAGCGCATGCTGCCGATCCCCGTGGCATTTTTCCGCACCCTCCGGACGCCGCGACGGCGGGGCCACCGTTCGGTGCACCGTGGTGCACACGGTGCCGGGCCGACGAGTCGCGCCCGCGCTCAGCCCGAGGCGCCGCCCCTCCCGCGCAGGCCCGGGAGGGCCATCGCCGCCCAGGTTGCGAGCGCGGCCACCAGGAGTGCCGCCGCCACGCTGAGCCAGACGGGCGCGTCGTCGGGGTCGAGCCCGACGAGGAGGCGCGCCGCCAGCGCGGCCACCACCAGCACGCCCAGCGCCCGCGCCGCCGGGGAGGCCCGACCCAGCCGCTCCGGGTGGCCGCCGTGCGACAGGACCACGTGGAGCGAGACGGCGAGCAGCATGAGCGCGTAGCCGCCCACGAAGCCGACGTGCAGCGCCGGTCCGCGCAGGCGCGGGAAGAGGGCCGCCACCATCCAGCCCGCGGGGAGCAGCCAGGCGGAGAGCCACAGGAGCCGGCGGTGCGTGCCGGGCACCGTGGGCAGCCGGTCGATGCGCGCCGCCAGCAGGAGCACGGCGAGGACGACGCCGGCGCGCAGCGCGAGCCCGGCGCGGCGATCGACCTCCACCTCGAGCGGGAAGCTGGCCAGGAAGAGGAGCGCGGCCAGCGCGTGCAGCGCGCGGCGGGTCCGGAGCGGCGCGGCCTCGAACTCGGCCGGGGCGGCGATCCCGCGCGTGAGCTGCGGCAGGAGGATGGCGCCCACGCCGACCGCCAGCGACGGGACGAACCCCTGGAGCAGCAGCGCGCGCCCGAGCACCCAGACCCGCGGCGCCTCCGCCGGCGGCACCAGCGGCGCCAGGGCCACGGCCACCAGGAGCGCCCCCGCCGCGCCCGCCAGCAGGCCGACCGGGACCCACAGGAACGCGCCCGGCACGCGCCGGAGCGCTCCCGCGCGCGCCAGCCGCGAGAGCGCGAACTGGAGCACGACCGCCAGCCCGGCCAGCCAGGCCAGCTGCGCCCAGGCGAAGCGCCCGAGCGCCGCGGCGGCGGGGGCGGCCACCAGCGCCGCCGCGCTCGCCCCCAGCTGCCACGCGCGTGGCGGCTCGCTCCGGGTCCTCCGCGGGACGAAGGTGAAGAGGAAGCCGTAGGCGAAGGAGGCGACGAAGCCCTCCACCATCGCGATGGAGTGGAAGCGGAGCCACTCCGCGTCCGCCTGCGACGCGAAGGAGGGCAGCATCACCGAGAGGCCGGCCAGCGCGAGCGCCCACCCGAGCGGGAAGAAGAGGCGGTAGGGATCGTCGCGGAGCATCCGGGAGCCGTCCAGGCCCACCCCGATCACCCCGGGCCGCCCGGGCGCGCCCGGCCGCTCCCCATCGCCACCCGGAGCGCGTCCTCCGCGCGGCGGAGCACGCGCGGATGATCCTGGTACGGGCGCACCCGCGGCGCCGGGTAGGCGTGCAGGCGCGCCAGCAGCGAGGTCACGTCCGAGCCGAGCGCGGCGTCGCAGGCGTCGTAGAGCCCTCCCGCCTCCTCCTCCGCCCGGTTGTGGCGCACCAGGATGGAGCCGATCTCCATCAGCAGGTCGGCGGTGGGGGTCCCGACCAGGAGCGAACCGAGCGCCGCGTGCTCCACGCGGAAGCGCCTCAGGTCGGGCGGAGCTCCCTGGCAGGCGGCGCGCAGGGCCGGGAAGCTGATGCCGAACTCGGCTTGGCCGGCGTCGATCAGCTGGTCGAGGGCTCCATCCGCAAGGATGGAAGCTCGGCCGTGGTCACCGTGCAGCTCGTCAGCGCGGGCGACCCGGGGACCCCCGGGCACACCGCCGAGGAGCGCGGTGAGGAGGGCGAGGACGAGGGCCAGTCGAAGGCCGATCCGCAGATGGCCCCGGAGTCCGGTCCGCAGGAGGCCGCGATGATCGTTCACGAGGACGAC
>JAJYHA010000055.1 GCA_021784995.1 Myxococcales bacterium | reverse complement strand
GGGCCCCGCGAACCAGTCCACGCCCTCGGTCGCGGCCGGGGTCGCCGGGGCCGCCGGGGCGAGCGGGGCAGCCGCCAGGGCCCCCGGGAGCGGCGTCGCGCGCGACGGGCGTGGCCGGAGGATGCGCTCGCCGGCGAGCACGGCCAGCGCCGAGACGGTCGCGAGGTCGTCGAGCTCGGAGTCGTCGAGGACCTGGGCGACGGTGCGGACGCCGTCCACCAGCTTGAGGACGGCGTTCAGCTCGTCGGGGACCTCGGCCAGCCGGTCCAGGAGCGCCAGGTGGTCGATCTGCAGCACCGCGTCGATCCCGGGGAGGCCCTCCAGCGCGCGCGCCCACTCGTCGAGGCGACGCATCCCCTCCAGCAGGAGGTGCTGCGACGGCACCGTGATCCGGGCGGGCCGGTCCACGGGGCCGAAGTCGACGGCGAAGCGCCCCTCGCGCCAGCGCAGCAGCCGGTAGAAGGCGCCCTCCCCGCGCAGGCGCCCCGCGGCGGCGTCGACGACGCTGCCCTCGCGGAGCCAGATGGTCCCGCTCCGCCCCTC
This sequence comes from Myxococcales bacterium, assembly GCA_021784995.1. The sequence goes on along the minus strand of JAJYHA010000055.1, from coordinate 3,351 downwards.
CCGGTCCTCGACCCGGACCGTGCCGCTCCGCCTGCCGATCTCCAACGTCTGGACCAGATCCGCGATGGGCATCTCCGCGAGCAGCCCCGACACGCTGGCCCGCCGCTCGCGCCGGAGGAGGCGCTCCCGCTCCCTCTTCTCGAGGAGCAGGCGGATCCGCGTCGTGAGCTCCCGCGGGTCGATCGACTTCGTCAGGTAGTCCTCGACGCCCAGCTCGAGCCCGCGCACCTTCTCGTCGATCGAGGCCTGCGCCGTGAGGAAGACGAAGGGCGTCTCGCCGAGGTGCGCGTCGGCCTTCAGCGCGCGGCAGAGCTGGAACCCGTCCATGCCGGGGAGGACCGTGTCGGCCACCACCAGATCGGGAGGGGAGACGCGGCAGCGGGCCAGCGCGTCCTCGCCGTCGAGCGCGGTCGCGACCGCGAGCCCGGCGCTCCGGAGGCGCGCCTCGAGCGCGCGGAGCTGGCGCGCATCTCCGTCGACCAGGAGCACCTGCTGCTTCGCCAAGCCCTCGCCCTTCCGCGCGACGTCCGCAGCGATGGTCGCCTCGCGCTCCGGGGCCGTCAAGCTCCGAGCGCCGCTCACCGCTTCCGGGCGGGACCGCCGGGCTGCGCGCCGGGCGCGGTCCCGCGCCGGGCCTCCGCGGACCGCAGCTCGCGCTGGGCCACCACGTTCTGCGGGTTGGCCTGCAGCGCACGGCGGAAGAGCTGCTCGGCCGTCCGGTGGTCACCCTCGTCACGGGCGATGAGCCCCCGCACCAGCGCGGCCCGGTCGCAGCGGGGGTCGCGCAGGGCCTCGTCCGCCAGCTCCCGGGCCCTGTCGCGGTCGGCCGGCGATCCCGTGGCGTGGAGCGCACCGGCGTAGGTCGCCAGGTACTCGGGCCTGGGATCGGCGCGCACCGCCGCCTCGAAGTGGCCACGCGCGCGCGCCATGTCGCGGGTCCTGACGCACGCCTGCGCCTTCTCGAACTCGAGCGCCGCGGTCTGCGCACGGCCGGCCTCCCCTCCGGAGCCGGCGCGGGCGGCCAGGTAGGCCGCCCGCTTCTCGCGGCTGGAGAGCACCTCGTAGGCCTCGTTGACGGCGGCGAAGAACTCCGGCACCTGGCCGGCCAGGTCGGAGAGCGCGGGGTGCTGGAAGCGATCGGGGTGGAGCTGGCGCGCGAGCTGGAAGTAGGCCGCCTTCACCTGCTCCTGGGTGGCGGTGGGGAGGACCCCGAGCCGCTCGAACAGGTCCTGGCTGCGAGCGCGCGGCGACGCGGCCGCGAAGGCGCGCCGGAGCTCCGCGTGATCGGGCGCGGAGGGCGCCGGCGCGACCGGCGCCGGCGCGACGGTGGGCTGGACGGGCTGGGGGGACGCGGTGGGCGGCGACGCGGCGCGCGGCGGCGATGCGAACGGGCCGACCCCCATGTTCTGCATCGCCCGCTGCAGGAGCCGCTGCCGGCGGCGGCGCGCCTCGTCGGGATCGCTCCGGCGCCCGGCGACAGGGGGCTCGCCCGCCGGGGCCGCGCTCTGGGGCGCGGCGTCGGGGACCGACACCGCGGGCGGCTCGGGAGGGGCCGTCGCGAGCAGGTCCTCGAGGTCGATGACGAGCTCGGGGGCGGCCGCCCCGGGCCCTGGCTGCGGTGCCGCGAGGCCCATCAGGAGCAACGCCGCCAGGATGGCCCGCGCCCGCTCGGGCGCGACCGGCGTCGCCACGAAGAAGTCGTCCAGCCGCGTCATGGCGGCCAGCCGGTCCACCAGGGCCGCCTCGGCGGCGCTCCACCCGAACGCCGCCGCGAGCTTCCGGTAGCCGGGCGCGAGGCAGAGCGCGCCGCTCGTGGCGCCCTGCAGGGCCGAGGCGACGAGGTGCCCCGCCTGAGGGGTCTCCAGCGCGCCCACGATCGCCTGCAGCGGCGAGATGCGCACCCCCTCCACCCACTGCGGGAACTCCGCCCCCGGGTCGAAGGAGAAGCGCCCGCGCGACAGGCTCGCGATCTCGGCCAGGTAGGCAGACTGCTGCGCCGCCAGCGCGCGATCGACCTGCTCGCGCGTCGCCGCGCCCATCTCCACCAGCACGTCGCCCTGACGTCGTCCGGTCCGCGCCATCTCGGCGAGGCTGGCCTCGAGCGCACCCGCGGTGATGATCCCGGAGGCCGCCAGCGCGGCGCCGAGCGGGCGGAAGGCGGTGAAGGACTGGCCGGCGACGGGGACCCCCTCGCGGAGGAAGAGGCGGGAGACACCCTCGCCGTGATCGACGCGCACGACGCCCGTCACCCGCTCGTTCAGGGCCTCGATCAGCACGGCCGCGACCGGGATCTCGGCGAGATCTCCCTCCTGGAGCACCATCCGGCGGCGATACTAGCGCGAGATGCACTGCAGCGCCCGGTACACCCCGACCGCGACCGACGATGCCAGGTTGAGGCTGCGCTGCCCCGCCACCATGGGGATCCCGACGCACCGGTCCGGGTGGGCGGCCAGCAGCGCCGGGGGCAGGCCGTCCTGCTCCGAGCCGAAGACGAGCAGGTCCCCCGGCGCGAACCCCACCGAGAAGAGGCTCCTCGCCGACCGTCCGCTGAACAGGTGAAGCTTTTCGGTTTGACCACGCAGCACGCTGGCCTCAAAGTCGCCCCAGCCGGCGTGGACCTCGGGAGAGAGCGAACGCCAGTAGTCGAGGCCCGCGCGCCGGAGCCGGCCCTCCTCGAGCGAGAACGGGATCGGGCCGACGAGGTGGAGGCGCGAGCCGGTGACGGCGCAGGTGCGGGCGACGTTCCCGGTGTTCTGGGGGATCTGCGGGCTCACCAGGACCACCTGCAGCGGTGGGTGGGGGGAGACGAGAGCGGGCATGGCGGGAATCGGGATCGTGAACAACCCCCGCTCCTGGCGCAACCTCCGCCGTCCCGGGACGGCCCGGCGCCTGCGCGCCCTCCTCGACGGGGCCGGGGAGCTCGCCGACGCGTCGACGCCGGAGGAGCTGGCTCGCGCCCTGGAGCGCTTCCGGGCGCACGGCATCGACCTGCTCGCCATCAACGGCGGGGACGGCACGGGCCACGTCGTGCTCACCGGGGCGGTGCAGGCGTACGGGAGCGCGCCGCTCCCGGCGGTGGCGCTCCTGCGCGGCGGAGGCATGAACGTGGTCGCGGGAGCGCACCACGTCCGGGGCACGCCCGAGTCGATCCTCCGCGCGCTGCTGGCCCGGCGCCGCGCGGGAGCGACCCTGCGGACGGCCGAGCGCGATCTGCTCTCCGTCGAGGCCGACGGCGCGCCGCCGCGCCATGGCTTCGTCTTCGGGACGGGGGCCGTGGTCACCTTCCTCGAGACCTACTACCGCGCGGCGCGCACGTCGCGCCGCCGGGCGGCCGCGCTGGCCGCGCACGCG
>JAJYHA010000014.1 GCA_021784995.1 Myxococcales bacterium | reverse complement strand
GAAGGCAGCGCCTTGCGCCACCGTCTCGGCGCGCCGCTCGCCGGCGGCGGCCAGGCCGGCGCCGATCGCGGCGCCGAGCAGCGCGCGCGGCAGCCGCAGGCCGAGCAGGATGGCGCGGTCCGGATCGGCGCCCGCCAGCGCTGCCCGGAGCGAGATGGGCTGGGCACCCACGGCGCACGAGAGCGCCAGCGCGGCGACGAGCGCGGCCACGCCGAGGATCACCACCCCGCCCAGGCGCCGGGCCGTCACGGCCGCACCCCCCGCAGGGCGCGCTCCAGCTCGGCCAGCGCGCGGGGCAGGCGCGGCCCGGGCCGGAGCGCCGCGTCGTCCTCCAGGCGGTAGACCGCGCCGCGGCGCACCGCCGGGATGGCCTCCAGCCGGCGGATCCCTGCCGGCGGCTCCTGCAGGGCAGCGTCGATGACCAGCGCCGGATCGGCGGCCACGGCGCGGTCGAGGGGGTAGACGGGCCATGGGCGATCGCCCTCGACGACGTTCTCGCCGCCCGCCAGCCGGACCAGCTCGTCGGGGTAGCTGCCGGGACCTGCCACCACCAGCGGATCGCGCCCGACGACGAAGAGGACGCGCACCCGCCCGCGCCGCCCGGCGCCCGCGCGCGCCGCGGAGACCGCGCCGGAGAGGGAGCGCGCCAGGCGATCGCCGGCGGCGCGATCACCGAGGGCCTCCCCGAGGAGGCGTGCGCCGGCGATCACGTCGGCGACGCTCACCACGGGCAGGGCGAGCACCGGGACCCCCAGCGTCGCCACGCGCTCCACCGCGGCGGCGGCCCCCGCGTCGGTGACCCAGAGCACGAGATCGGGCCGAAGGGCCAGGATGGCCTCCGGGCTCGGGTCGAGGAATCCGCCGACGCGCGGGAGCGACGCCACCGCCGGTGCGTCGTCGTAGCGCGTGACCCCGACCAGGCGACCGCCCAGGCCCATCGCCACCACGGCGTCCGTGGCGCTGGGCGCGAGCGAGACCACGCGCTGCGGGACGGCGGGCGGCCTCGGCCCGAGCCAGCGGGCGCCGCCGGCCGCCGTCCCGGGGCGGTCCGCGGCCGCGGCGGCGGCGGCGAGGAGGAGCCCCGCCGCCGCGACGAGCCGTGGATCGGGTCTCAGGGCGCGCATGCGACGCTGGGCACGTAGCTGTCGGCTCCCGCCACGGGGGGTGCGCAGATGAGGGCCGCGGTGACCGTCCGTGCCGCGGTGTCGATCCGCATCACCGTCCCGCTGTCGGTGGCGCCAGCGTACGCGACGCCGCCGCAGAAAGCGACGCTGGAGGCCGCGTTGGGCAGCGGGATGGCGGCGCCGACCACCGGTGTGCTCCCCGAGAGGTCGACCGGCACGAGCGCCGCGCCGCTGACCGCCTTGGTCCCGAAGTAGTCGTAGTACCCGCACGCGACCCAGAGCGTCGTCCCGTCCAGGGCCAACCCCGAGGCGTCCTGGCAGGCGTTCCCGAGGTCGAGGGCGGCCGGGGCCGCCGTGCCGGTCACGGTGTCGATCACGGCCAGGCGTCCGTTGGCGCCCTGCACCGGCGCGTAGGTGGCGTCGAACTCGTCGTTGAGGGAGACGAACGCGTTCGTGCCGTACGCGACGGCGCGGGTCGGTCCGGCGCTGGCCGTCGCGTAGGCCAGCTTCGAGAGGTCGATGCGCTCGAGGAGCTTGCCGCAGGAGGTGCCCGTGGAGGAGGGCTGGCAGGTGGGCACCGCCGAGACGTCCACCACCGCCACCGCGTTCACGCCGTTCAGGGCGACGTAGGCCTTCTCCCCCACGAAGGTGAAGCCCTGATTGTAGACCGGCTCGCCCGCCGCGCCGAGCGGGGTCTCATCGATGACCAGCCTCCGCACGGGATCGTACGCGACGAGCGTCCCCGCCATGGAGTTCGAGACGAAGATGAGGCCGTCGTGCGCCGCGACGTACTCGAGGTCGGCCCCGCCGGTGGTGGCATTCGGCACGATGGCGAGCGACTTCGGGGTGGAGGCCGTCGGGTCGAAGGTGACCACGGAGAGCGTGCCGGAGAGGCTGTTCTCGACGTAGAGCGTGCCGTCGAGGACGACCATGGAGTTCGGCCCCTGGTCGGTGGGGAGCGTCGGGCCGGCCGGCGCCAGATCGGCGGTCATGCCGCGGACCTCGGCCAGGTTGCCGCAGGCGGCGTAGACGGCCGCCACGCACATGCCGTCCTGGCACACCTGGCCCTGACCGCAGGCCGCGGCGCAGGTGGTGCAGGCCCCGGCGTGGCAAGCCTCCCCCTGCGCGCAGGTGTTGCCGCAGGCGCCGCAGTTGCCCGCGTCGGTCGCGAGCGCGACGCAGGTGCCCCCACATGCCGTCTCGTCGGTGGGACAGGTCCTCTCCTGGCTGCAGCCGCCCAGCGCGAGCGCTGCGGCGAGCGGGAGGAGCGATCGGTGGAGCCTCATCGAGTTGCCTCTTCCTTTCCCCCGGAGACGCGCAAGGTCAGGAGGACCATGCGGCCGGGAAGCGGGTTGCCGAAGCCGTCCTGGATCGTGCGGTCGTCCAGGAGGTTCCGGAGATCGAGGTGGAGCCGCAGGTCCGGGTGCCGGAGGACGCGGAGCGAACCGCCCAGGTTCACCGTGAAGGCGGGCGGGACCGGGAGCAGGTTCTCGAGGTCGAGGAACTGCGACGAGATGTACTGCGCCTCGAGGTGCAGCTCGACCGGGTCGGGCGCCACGGACGCGCGAGCGAAGAGCCGGTGGCGCGCGCGGTGCGGGAGCTCGCGCCCCAGCACCGCCTCCGTGCCGCGCAGCGTCTCGGTGAAAAGCAGCGTGTAGGCGCCCTCCACGCCCAGCCCGAGCGGCCCCACCCGGGCCGACGCGGCCTCCGCCTCGGCGCCGTAGGCGAGCGCCTTTCCGTCGTTGAAGGGCTTCATGCGGCCGAAGGAGGCGGCCTCGTAGACGACGAGGTCGCGGTAGAGGGTGCCGAAGCCGCCGAGGCTGGCGAAGCCGGCCCGCCCCTGCGCCACCAGGGAGGCGTCGGCCGACCAGCCCTCCTCGGGCACCAGGTCCGGGTTGGGCGCGACGAGCCCCTGCTGCAGGTAGAGCTCGTCGAAGCTCGGGACGCGGTAGGTGTGGCCGGCGCTGGCGCGCAGCGACAGCGGGCCGGCGAGCTTCAGGACCCCGCCCAGGCTGCCGGAGAGCCCCTGGTACGGGCCGACCCGCTCCCAGCGCAACGCCGGGCCGAGACGGAGCCGCCCGCCCGCGAGCGTCAGGTCGTCGGCCAGGATGAGCGCCACGGTCTGTCGCCCCTCGCCGACGCCGGTGGCGTCGAGCCGCTCGGTGCCGACCAGCACGCCGGCCGTCACCTCGTGAGGTCCGGCCGACCAGAGGAGGTCCGTCTCCACCTGGGCGGCGCGGTCGCGCTGGCGCGTCTCCGGGAAGGGAGCGATCCGCACGTTCAGGTCGTCCTGGCGCAGGGCCGCGTTGACCGTGAGGTGCAGCGTCTCGCCGAGCGACGCGATCCACCGCGCCGTGAGCGCTACGCGCGCGTCGTCCTGCCCGTCGTGCGGGGTGAACGTGTAGGGGGAGCCCGGGAGATCGCGCGATCCCCCCGACACGTGGAGCGCGGCGTCGACGCGGCCGCTTCCGACGGCCGCCCAGCCCTTGAGGAGGCCGCCGGCCGTGAGCGAGGCGTTGTGGTCGCGCTCGCGCTCCTCGAGCGGACCGCCGCCGAGCGTGGGGCGCGGGTCGAACAGGTAGCCGAAGCGCCCGCTCGTGTCGTCGAGCGAGGCGGCGCCGAGGAGCCCCCAGCGCTCGCCGCCGATCGCCCCGTCCATCGACGCGCCGTAGGTCTGGAACGAGCCGGCGGTCGTCTCGGCCGACCAGGTGCCGGCCGCGGCGGGACGCGTGACGATGTTCACCACGCCGCCCAGCGCACCCGAGCCGTACCGCGCGCCCTCCGCCCCGCGCACCACCTCGATGCGCTCGATCCAGCTGCGCGGGATGCGGGAGAGGTCCACGCCGCCTCCCGCCGCCGTGTTGAGCGGGAGGCCGTCGAGGAAGACCTGCACCTGGTCCGCCGTCGAGCCGCGGATGGAGACGGTCGCGAGCTGCCCGAGGCCGCCGTACTGGTTGATCGCCACCCCGGGCGAGGTCCCGACGAGCTCGGCGACCGTCTTCGCCTCGCCCGCGAACCGCGTCGCGTCGACGACGGTCGCGGCGGCGGTGGGATCGCCGGCCGCCGTGGCCCGGGGCCGCTCGCCGACGACGGTCACCTCCTCGCCGAAGGGCGGGTGCGGCTCGTCCGCGCGCACCCACACCGCGGGCGCGAGGAGCATCAGGGCGACGCGAAGCCGCGCGCGGCCAGGAGGAGCCATCTCGTTCGCGCGTCTCCTTCGGACGCGGAGATCGATGGCCGCGCACCATGCGCGGCCGGCTCGGAGGGAGGTCTCCTGGCTCCCGGGGAGCGGCGAGCCTCGCCGCGGCGCCTGCCACCTTCCCACCGCGCGACGGCGCGGCAGTGGCGACTGCCCTGCAGGCGCTTCACCCCCGGCTACAGTGGCGGGACCGCGCCGGAGTCGGAGCCCGCCAGCGGCGTGCTCCTGGACCGGCTTCCCTGTTCCTCCGGGCGGAAGCTACGCCGTCAGCCCTAGCGCACGCCGCCCGCGGGCGTCAAGCGCTCCCGGGCGGCGCCGAGACCGACAGGCCGAGCCGGGGCAGCGCCCCGCCCGCGGTTCACGGCCGCGCCTCCGCCGGCAGGGGCGCGCCGGCCCTCAGTTCACGGGCGTGCCGGGGAAGTGGCGCGCCTCCCCGAGCTCGATGGTCCCGAAGCGCGCCTCGTACTTGGCGATGTTGTCCTGGAGCGCGATCAGGAGCCGCTTCATGTGCTTGGGCGTCGTGATGGCGCGTGCGCGCACCACCGCCTTCGGGGCCTGGGGCTGCAGGTACATGAGGTCGAGCGTGAACTCCGTGTCGGTGTGATTCACCATCGCCATGTTGACGAAGGTGCCGTTGGCGGTGGCCGGATCGATCTCGATCTGGAGCGGGACGGCGGGGGGCGTGGCGGGCTTGTCGGCCATGCCCGACAGCATCACCGAAAGGCGGCCCGGGTAGAAGGGGCATGGCGCGCCGGCGGGCCGGGCGGTCCCCGCGGCGCGAGCGGCGCGGGTCGCAGTCCCGCAAAGGAGGTGGCCGCCGGCGTGCGTCTCCGGGTACACCCGTGGCGTGACGAGGAGCGCGAGCGCCGCCGACGGTCCGGAGCCCGCCCCGGGAGCGCCGTTCGACCGGGCGGGTGGCCCCGACGCGGCGCTGCTGCTCCACGGCCTCACGGGCTCGCCCTACGAGCTGCGCCACCTCGCGGAGCGGCTGCACCGCGCCGGCTTGCGGTGCCTGGCCCCGGTCATGCCGGGGCACGGCGGCGATCCGCGCGCGCTGCTCGGGCTCGGCTGGCGCGACTGGGTGGAGGGGGCGCGGCGCGAGCTCCGGCGGCTCGACGGCGCCCGCCAGGTCGCGATCGTGGGCTGCTCGATGGGGGCGCTGGTGGCCTGCGCACTGGCGGCGGACGAGCCGCGGCGGGTGCGCGCGCTCGTGCTCCTCGCGCCCGCGCTCCGCCTGGCCGCTCCGGGGCGCCTGGCGGCGCTCCTCGGGAGGTCGGCCCTGGTGCGCCGGCGCTGGCCCGTCGTCGCCAAGGCCGGCGGCTCCGACGTCCGCGACCCCGACCAGCGCCGCGCCAACCCGGGCATGCCGGCGGTCCCGCTCGCCGCGGTGAGCGAGCTGGTGGCGCTCGCCGCGCACGTGGAGCGCGTGCTGCCCGCGGTGAGGGCGCCCGCCCTCGTCGTCGCCGGCGGGCACGATCACACGGTGCGGCTCTCCGGCGCCCGCCGGATCGCGGCGCGCATCGGCAGCGGTCCGGCGCGCCTGATCGTGCTGGAGCGCAGCTTCCACCTGGTGGGCATCGACGTGGAGCGCGATCGGTGCGCGGAGGAGGCCGCCGCGTTCGTCGAGGGCATCTTCGCCGCCGCCGGCGGCGTGCAGGGAGGCTGAGCATGGCGCAGTACGTCCTAGCGATCGATCAGGGCACCACGGGGACGACCGTCGTGGTGGTCGACAAGCGGCTCGCCCTGCGGGCGAAGGTGAACGTCGAGTTCCGGCAGATCTTCCCCAGGCCGGGCTGGGTCGAGCACGACCTCGAGGACATCTGGGCCTCCGTGACCGGCGCCGTCCAGCGGGCGCTGCGCGAGTCGGGGGTCCAGGCGCGCGAGATCGCCGGGATCGGGATCACGAACCAGCGGGAGACCGTCGCGCTGTGGGACCGCCGGTCCGGAAAGCCGGTCCAGAACGCCATCGTGTGGCAGGACCGGCGCACCGCCGACCTGTGCGCGAAGCTGAAGGCGGGGGGGCAGGAGGAGCTCGTCCGGTCGCGGACCGGCCTCGTCGTCGATCCCTACTTCTCGGCCACGAAGCTGCAGTGGCTCCTCGAGAACGTGCGCGGCGCGGGCGAGAAGGCCGAGGAGGGGCGGCTCGCGTTCGGGACCATCGACTCCTACCTGACGTGGCGGCTCACGGGCGGCGCGGTGCACGTCACCGACGCCTCGAACGCCAGCCGGACGCTGCTCATGGACCTCCGCACCTGCGCCTGGGACCCCGCGCTGCTGGATCTGTTCGGGGTGCCGCGGCCCGTCCTGCCGGAGATCCGGTCGAGCTCCGAGGTCTACGGCGCGACCCGGAACGTGCGCGCGCTGCCGGACGGGATCCCGGTGTCCGGCATGGCCGGAGACCAGCAGGCGGCGCTCTTCGGCCAGGCCTGCTTCCAGCCCGGCGAGGCGAAGTGCACCTACGGGACCGGCGCCTTCCTGCTCCAGAACGTGGGCGAGGCGCCGGTGACGTCGCGGCACGGGCTGCTGACCACGGTGGCCTGGCGCATCGGCGGGAGGACCGAGTACGCGCTGGAGGGCAGCGCGTTCGTCGCCGGCGCGGCCGTGCAGTGGCTCCGGGACCAGCTGCGGCTCATCGAGAAGGCCGCCGACGTGGAGGCGCTCGCGAGGAGGGTGAAGGACTCGGGCGAGGTGGTGTTCGTGCCGGCGCTGGCGGGGCTCGGCGCGCCGCACTGGCGCCCGGGCGCGCGGGGGCTCATCGCTGGCATCGACCGGGGCACGACGGCCGGTCACCTCGCGCGCGCGGTGCTGGAGGGGATCGCGTTCCAGATCCACGATCTGTCGGAGGCGATGGGGCGGGACGCCGGCCGCATGCCGCCGCTCTTCCGCGTGGACGGCGGCGCCTCCGCCAACGACCTGTTGCTGCAGTTCCAGTCGGACCTGCTCGGGATCCCCGTCGAGCGCCCGCGCATGCTGGAGACCACCGCGCTCGGGGCCGCGTTCCTCGCCGGCCTCTCGATCGGCATGTGGTCGTCCCCCGCCGAGATCGGGAAGGCGTACCGGGCCGGGAAGCGCTTCGAGCCGCGGATGAAGCCCGAGGAGCGCGAGCGCCACCTCGCGAAGTGGCGGCGCGCCGTCGCGGCCGCCTAGCAGGCCGCGGGCGCGAAGAGCCGGTCGAGCGCGTCGGACACGGTCTCCACCGGCTCGACGGCGAGCCCGGCGGGGACCTCGGCGTGCCGCGCGTTCCCGCCCGGCACGAGCGCGCGCCGGAAGCCCAGCCGCGCCGCCTCCGCCAGCCGTGCGTCGCCCTGCGCGACGGCGCGCACCTCGCCCGCGAGCCCGACCTCGCCCAGGACGAGGGTGCGCTCGTCCAGCGGACGATCGCGGAAGCTCGATGCCAGGGCCGCGACGCAGGCCAGGTCGGCCGCGGGGTCGTCCAGTGTGAGGCCCCCCGCCACGTTCACGAAGAGGTCGCACCCCAGGAGATCCAGCCCCACCTTCTTCTCGAGGACGGCCGCCAGCAGCGCCACGCGGCTGGAGTCGACGCCCAGCGCCGTGCGGCGCGGCGTGCCGAAGCCGGCCGGGGAGACCAGCGCCTGGATCTCGACCAGCAACGTGCGCGTCCCGGAGAGCGCCGCGGCGACGGCGCTCCCGGAGGCGCCCCGCGGCCGCTCCGCGAGGAAGAGCGCCGATGGGTTCTGGACCTCCGCCAGGCCCCGCGCCTTCATCTCGAACACGCCGATCTCGCTGGCCGAGCCGAACCGGTTCTTGTGAGCGCGCAGGACGCGGTAGGGGTGAGCCCCGCCGCCCTCGAAGTAGAGCACCGTGTCGACCATGTGCTCGAGGACGCGCGGCCCCGCGATGGCGCCGTCCTTGGTGACGTGCCCCACCAGGAAGGTGGGGGTCTCGGTGGTCTTCGCGTACGCCATGAGCCGCGCCGCGACCTCGCGGATCTGCGAGACGGTCCCCGGCGCGCTCGCCAGCTCGGGGAGGTATTGCGTCTGGATCGAGTCGACGGCCAGGATGGCGGGCCCGAGCTGCTCGGCCGCGAGCAGGACCCTGAGGGCGTCGGTCTCGGGGAGGAGCTGCAGGTTGGGGGATGAGACGCCGAGCCGATCCGCGCGCATCTTCACCTGCCGGGCCGACTCCTCTCCCGACACGTACAGGACGACCCGCTCCGGCAGGACCCGCGCGAGCCGGTCGAGCGCGGTGAGGAGGAGCGTGCTCTTGCCGATGCCCGGATCGCCTCCCAGCAGGACCAGCGACCCGGGCACAACGCCCCCGCCCAGGACGCGGTCGAGCTCCTCGATCCCGGTGCGGAGCCGCTCCTCCTCCGCGACCTGGACCTCGCGAAGCGGGATCGGGCGCGCCGCGCGGTCGGGCACTCCGGAGGCGCGCCCGGTCCCGCGCGCCGGTGCGGGCGCGAGCTCCTCGTGGAGCGTGTTCCATTGCCGGCAGGCAGGGCACTGGCCCAGCCACTTGGGCGAGGCGTGGCCGCACTCGACGCACGCGTACTGGCGCCTGGACACGGCCACCTTGGACATGGCGGTCGGATAGCACGGCGGGCTGACGTCCTGCGAAAATCGCGTGGAACGTCGGGGCGCTGGGCGTGGTGGAGCCGTCGTCAACCAGCATGGGATACGCGGTTGACGACGGCGGCCGGACTGCTAGGGTGACGGCCCATGCGCTCCGAGCCGAAGGCCCCACCACCCGGCGTCACGCCCATCGACGGTGACGAGGCGCGCCGGCTCATCCTCCACACCTCCGGTCCGGAGCTGGAGGCGCTCCTGGCGCGCGCCCGCGCGGTGCGGGAGGCGGTCCACGGGACCCGGATCTCTCTCTGCGGGATCACCAGCGCGAAGAGCGGCCGCTGTCCCGAGGACTGCGGCTTCTGCGCGCAGTCGGCGCACTTCTCGGGGACGGGTGCCCCCGAGTACGGGATGATGAGCGCGCGGGAGATCGCCGACCACGCCCGCGCCGCCGAGCGCGCAGGGGCGCGCGAGTTCTCCATCGTGACGAGCGGGACCCGCCTGGCGCGGGAGTCGGAGCTGGCGGAGCTGGAGGCGGCCGTCCGGCTCATCCGCCAGGAGACCACCGTCGAGCCGTGCGCCTCGCTGGGGCTCATGCGGCGCCCCGAGCTGGAGCGGCTGCGGCGGGCGGGCCTGGAGCACTTCCACCACAACCTGGAGACGGCACGCAGCCACTTCGAGGCGATCTGCACCACGCACACCTACGACGAGCAGCTCGAGACCATCCGCGCGGCCCGGGAGCTCGGGTTCAAGCTCTGCACCGGTGGCATCCTCGGGATGGGCGAGACGCCCGAGCAGCGCGTCGAGCTGGCGGAGACGATCCGGGAGCTCGGGGTCGACTGCGTCCCGGTCAACTTCCTCAACCCGCGCCCCGGCACGCCCATGGCCCACCTCGAGGCCATCACACCGGAGGAGTGCCTGGCCGCCGTCGCGGTGTACCGGCTCATGATGCCGGCCGCCCACATCTTCGTCATGGGCGGGCGCGAGGTGAACCTGGGGGCCTGGCAGGACCGCATCTTCGACGCCGGCGCGGACGGAACGATGGTCGGCAACTACCTGACCAGCGCCGGCACGCAGCCGGCCGACGTGGTGGGTATGATCCGGGCCCGCGGCCTGGAGGTGCGGCCCACGCCCGACGCCGCCCGGTGGGCCTTCGCCGGCGAGGCCCCCTCGGGCGAGGCGGGCTGGAACCGGCGCGCGGTGGAGGGGGACGGCCGCCGGCCGCTCCCCGTGCTGCGCGGATGAAGCGCAGCCTGGACTGGATCCCGCGCGAGCTGGCGGCGCTCGAGGATCGCGGCCGGCGGCGCTCGCTCGAGGCGCTCGCCGGCGGGCAGGCGCCCGTGATCGAGGTGGCCGGGCGGAGGCTCGTCAACCTCTGCTCGAACGACTACCTGGCGCTGGCGGGGGACGCACGCGTGGTGCGGGGCGCCGCCGCCGCGGCCGAGCGCGAGGGGGCCGGCGCCGGCGCGGCGCGCCTGGTGGTCGGCGACCTCCCGGTGCACCGTGCCCTGGAGCGGCGTCTGGCGGCGCTCAAGGGCACCGAGTCGGCCCTGCTCTTCGGGTCGGGGTATCACGCCAACGTGGGGGCCATCGGCGCGCTGGTGGCGCGCGAGGACGCCGTCTTCTCCGATGAGCTCAACCACGCCTCCATCATCGACGGCTGCCGCCTGTCGCAGGCGACGACGCTCAGGTACCCGCACCGCGACGTGGGCGCGCTGGCGCACCTGCTCGCCGGCACCCGCGCGCGCCGCAAGCTGGTCGTGACCGACGCCGTGTTCGGGATGGACGGCGACGCCGCGCCGCTGGCCGACATCGCGGAGCTGTGCGACCGGCACGGGGCGATGCTCTACGTGGACGAGGCGCACGCGACCGGCGTCCTCGGCCCGACCGGTGGAGGCTGGAGCGAGGAGCTGGGCGTGACCGGCCGGGTCGACGTCCTGATGGGCACCCTCGGCAAGGCGCTGGGGAGCTACGGCGCCTTCGTGGCGGGCTCGCGCCCGCTGACCGACTGGATGACCTCGCGCGCGCGGACCTTCGTCTTCTCGACCGCGCTGCCGCCGCCGGCGTGCGGGGCCGCGCTGGCCGCGCTGGAGGTGGTGGCGGCGGAGCCGGAGCGCCGCGACCGCCTGCGGCGCCTCGCCGGGCGCATGAGGGAGGGGCTTTCGCGGCTGGGCTTCGACCTGGGCGCGGTGGTGGCGCCCATCTTCCCGGTGGTGCTCGGGCCGGAGCAGGCCGCGCTCGCCGCCTCCGGCGCCCTGCGCGACCGGGGGTACTTCGTCCGCGCCATCCGTCCCCCCACCGTCCCGCCCGGGACGAGCCGCCTGCGGGTGTCGCTCACCGCGGGGCACGCCGACGAGCACGTGGAGGGCTTCCTGGAGGCGCTGCGCGAGGTGCTGGCCGGGTTACCATCACCGCCGTGAGCGGACCCGGGTCGGTCGGGCGGATGCTGGTCGCGGCGGGCGTGCTGCTCGTCGTCCTGGGCGTCGCGCTGCTCGTGGCGGAGCGGTTCCCCGGCCTCCGCATCGGGCGGTTGCCGGGCGACTTCCGCCTCGAGCGCGGGTCGTTCCGCGTCTACGTGCCGCTCGCCACGTCGATCCTGCTGAGCCTCCTGCTGTCGCTGCTCCTCTGGCTCTTCGGTCGCCGCTGACCGGGGCCACGTCGCAAGCGCGTGGGGAGCGGACGTGGCGGGGCCGGGCGCCGTCAGTGGCGCGCGACCTGGTACCCCCGCTCGCGGAGCGCGCGCAGGATCTCCTCCACGTGGTCGGGCCCGCGCGTCTCGAGCGTGAGCTGGAGCGTCGTGTCGCCGAAGCGGTCGGAGAAGGCGCGCGAGTGGTGGACCTCGATGACGTTGGCCCGGTGGGTGGCGACCACCGCCGACACCTTGGCGAGCTGGCCCGGCTTGTCCTGCAGCGCGACGTTGATCCGGACCAGGCGGCCGTCGCGCACCAGGCCGCGCTCGATCACGCGCGCGATCACGTTCACGTCGATGTTGCCGCCCGAGATGATCGACACCGCCCGGCGCCCCTCCAGCCCGGTCACCTTGCGGTTGAGGAGCGCGGCCACGCCGACGGCGCCGGCGCCCTCCACGACGGTCTTCTCCTTCTCCAGCAGGTAGAGGATGGCGCTCGCGATCTCCTCCTCGGAGACGGTGACGATCTCGTCCACCCAGCGGCGGACGTGCTCGAAGGTGAGCTCGCCCGGGCGCTTCACCGCGATCCCGTCCGCCAGCGTGGAGGCCGCCTCCACCGTGACGAGGCGCCCCTCCTCGAGCGAGGCCAGCATGGAGGGCAGGACCTCCGCCTCGAT
The DNA here is from genome assembly GCA_021784995.1 of Myxococcales bacterium. Next base: position 6,089 of record JAJYHA010000014.1, on the reverse strand, counting down.
CCCCACCACGCGGATCGACGGGAGCGCCGCCTTGAGGGCGACCGCCATGCCGGAGATGAGCCCACCGCCGCCGACGGGCACCAGCACGGCCTCCAGGTCGGGCACCTGCTCGAGCAGCTCGAGGGCGATGGTGCCCTGGCCGGCGATGATGGCCGGGTCGTCGAACGGGTGGACGAAGGTGAGCCCCTCCGCGTGCTCCAGCCGCCGGGCCTCCGCGTAGGACTCGTCGTAGTTGGAGCCCTGCAGCACCACGCGCGCGCCGTGGCTCCGCGTGTTGGCCACCTTGAGGAGCGGCGTGGCCTCCGGCATGACGATGGTCGCGCCCACGCCGAGGCGGCCGGCGTGGTAGGCGACCGCCTGCGCGTGGTTGCCGGCGCTGGCGGCGACGAGCCCCTTGGCCCGCTCCGCGGGGTCCATGGTGAGGAGCTTGTTCAGCGCGCCCCGCTCCTTGTAGGCGCCCGTCATCTGCAGGTTCTCGAGCTTCAGGTGGGCCTGGCAACCGGAGAGCTTCGAGAGCGTCTCGCTGCGGGCGCAGGGGGAGAGGTAGACGTGCTCGGAGATGCGCGCGCGGGCCGCGCGGACGTCGTCGATGGTCACCATGCGCCGCCGACGCTAACCGCGACGGGTCGCCGGTTCAAGCGCGGAGGGCCGGGCGCGCCCCGCTTCAGCGCTGCTCGAGGCGCCGCGCCAGCTCGACCCGGTTCCGGACGCCGAGCTTGTCGAAGATGGTCTTCAGGTGGCTCTTCACCGTCTGCGAAGCGATCCCGAGGCGCTCCGCCACCTCGCGCGACCGGAGTCCGTCCGCCACCAGGAGCGCCACCTCGCGCTCGCGCTGGGTGAGGCCGTCGGCGGCGGTCACCGGCGCCGACGGCTCGCCGGGGGCAGGGACCGCCGTGGGCACGCCCTCGCGCCAGAGGTGGAGCTGCGTCCGCCCCTTGCCGATCGCCGTCACCTCGATGCGCAGCCGCTCTCCGATGCGCTCCATGGTCAGGCAGCGCCGGATCCCGGGCGGCCCGCTCTGCGCGCCGTCGGCCAGGCCCCTCAGCTCGGGCGGCAGCTGCACACCGTCCGCCGCGTCGCCCCAGAACGAGCGCAGGATCTCCTCCGCCTGGCGATCGCACTTCAAGTGAAAATTGGGATCGCAGTATGCCGAGGCGCCCCTCGGCATCGAAGCGCGCGATGTCGCTCGCAGCATGACAAGACCCCCTGATCCAGCGCGGTGATCAATCTACCGCTTTTTCGCAGGCCGGGTCACCGAAAGGAAGTACGGATCGTACACCAGGGGTGCGGTATTTCGGCGCTCATCCCGTTCGTCCCGCGCGCAGGTCGCAACCCACGGGAATCGTGGCCGGAACTACCCTTCCGGAGGCATGCGGCGCTGCGCGGTTCGCCCGGGTCGGGGCGGTGATCGAGCGCGTCGCTGGCTCCCCGTGGAGGGGTGAGTACCGGGGGGGAGGGTCCAGGCGAGCGCGCTCCTGCCCGCACGCCCGGGGGCGAGGGTCGGCGGGAGGCGCAGCGTCAGCTCAGGTCGACGTCGAACCCCAGGCGCCGGGCTGCATCGAGCAGTTCGTCCGCCGGGGAGACCTTCAGGGGCGTGCGGATGACCGTCTCCGTCTCGCCCGGGATGACGGCGCGCACCCTGACGGCGCAGCTCCCCGGGTGGCGCTGGAGGAGGGCCTTCAGCGCGGTGACCCTGTCGGCGGAGAGCCGGTCGGCGTCCATCCGCATCGTGACCTGCGACGTCTTCTGCGCCCGCACGTCGGACAGGAGCTGGATGTCGAGGGCCGTGATCTCGGCGCGCGGGTTCTCCTCGTCGCGGGTGTTCATCCGCACCTGGCCCTGGACGATGATCGGCTCGTCCCGCTTCACCACGTGCTCCCAGTCGGCCCAGCCCCTCTGCGCGGGGCGGTTGCCCTGGGCCGGACGGCTGCCCCAGCAGATCACCTCGGCGGTGCCGGTCAGGTCCTCGAGCGTGAAGAAGCCGAAGCGCGTGCCCTTCTCCTTGTTCGTCTTCTCCCGCAGGGACGCCACCACGCCCACCACCGTCACCCGGTCGTCGGGCCGCTTGGAGGCGATCTGGGCGCAGGTGCAGGACGCGTAGCGCCGCGCCTCGCGCTCCGATCCCTGGAGCGGATGGCCGGTCAGGTAGAAACCCAGGGCCTCCTTCTCGAACGCGAGTCGGACGCGCTCGGGCCACTCCTCGACGTGGAGGTCGCCGACCGTCTCCCCCGCCGCCGGGTAGCGCGGCTTCGCCTCCACCGTCTCCGGGAGGGCGCCGAAGAGGCTCTTCTGCCCGGACAGGCGGTCGGCCTGGGCGGCCGCGCCCGCCTGGAACGCCGCCTCGATCCCGGCGAAGAGCTGCCAGCGCGGTACGTCCTCGAAGTCGAAGGCGCCGCACTTGACGAGCGCCTCCACGACCTTCTTGTTGATGCGCCGCGCGTCCACGCGGGCGGCGAGGTCGAAGAGGCCGCGGAACGGCCCGCCGTCCGCGCGCGCGGCGAGGATGGCCTGGACGGCCGAGTCGCCCACCCCCTTCACGGCGCCCAGGCCGAAGCGGATCTGGCCCTTGGCCGCGCCGCCTTGCGCGCCGTCCGCGCGCGGCAGCGCGCTGAAGGCCGCCCCCGACCGGTTGACGTCCGGCGGGAGCACCTCGATCCCGCTCTGGCGCGCCTCCGAGACGTGCAGCACGACCTTGTCCGTGTCGGAGGCCTCGCTCGAGATGAGCGCGGCCGTGAACTCCACCGGATAGTGCGCCTTGAGCCAGGCGGTCTGGACGGTGAGCAGGCCGTAGGCCGCGGAGTGCGACTTGTTGAAGCCGTAGGCCGCGAACTTCTCCATCAGGTCGAAGATGCCGCCGGCGAGCTGGGCGTCGATTCCGCCACGGGCGCAGCCCTCGAGGAACCCCGAGCGCTCCTCGGCCATGACGTCGGCCTTCTTCTTCCCCATGGCGCGGCGGAGCAGGTCGGCGCGCCCCAGGCTGTACCCGGCCAGCGCCTGCGAGATCTGCATCACCTGCTCCTGGTAGACGATGACGCCGTAGGTGTCGGCCAGGATGGGCTCGAGCTTCGGGTGAGGGTAGGCGACCGCCTCCCGCCCGTGCTTGCGGTCGATGTAGACGTCGACCATGGTCCGCCCGTCCTCGAGCTTCTGGTCGAGCGGGCCCGGCCGGTAGAGGGCGCCGGCGGCGATGACGTCCTCGAACCGCGAGGGCTTCATCTTCGTCACCATCTCGGTGAACCCCGACGACTCCATCTGGAACACGCCCGCCGTGTCGCCGCGGCCGATCAGCTCGTAGACGGCGGGATCGTCGATCGGGATCCCATCCGCGGTGAGGTCGCGCCGATCGGGGTGGTTCTCGCGGATGAGGCGCAGGGCGTCGTCGATGACCGTGAGCGTCTTCAGGCCGAGGAAGTCGAACTTGACGAGCCCCGCCGCTTCCGCCTCGTCCTTGGCGAACTGGCTCACGAGCTGGTCGGAGTCCTGGTCCTTCGTGACGGGCACGAACTCCCACAGGGGCCGGCGAGCGATGACCACCCCCGCCGCGTGGAGCCCCGACTGCCGGTTCAGCCCCTCCAGCGACATCGCGACGTCGAGGATGTCGCGCTCCGTGACCTGCTGCGTGCGCCCGGCGGCGTCGACGTAGGTGTGCAGCACGCTCGGCTGGTCGTGGAGCGCCTTGAGCCGGGGCTCGGGCGCCGTCCGCTCCGAACCGAAGACCAGCTCGCGCAGCGGCGGCGTCTTGCCCTGCACGGGGTCGGGCACCAGCTTCGCGATTCGATCGCCCTCGGCGAAGGGGAGGCCCATCACGCGCACCACGTCGCGCACCACCGAGCGCGCCTTGAGCGAGCCGAAGGTGATGATCTGCCCCACGTTGTCCTTCCCGTACTTCCCCGTGACGTAGCGGATGACCTCGTCGCGCCGGTTCTGGCAGAAGTCGACGTCGAAGTCGGGCATCGACACGCGCTCGGGGTTGAGGAAGCGCTCGAAGAGCAGGTTCCAGCGCAGGGGGTCGAGATCGGTGATGCGCAGCGACCAGGCCACGATCGAGCCCGCGCCCGAGCCGCGGCCGGGGCCGACCGGGATCCGGCGCTCCTTCGCCCAGTTGATGAAGTCCTGCACGATCAGGAAGTAGCCGCAGAATCCCATCGACTCGATGACGTCCAGCTCCATCTCCAGGCGCGCCCGGTACGCGTCCACGTCGACCGGGTACCGTCCCGCGATCTCGCCCAGCCGCCGGCCGAGCCCCTCGCGCGCCAGCTTCCGCACGTAGGCGGGCTCGTCCAGGCCCTCCGGCGCCCGGAACTCGGGGAGCTCGTTGTTGCCCAGCCTCAGCTCCACGTCGCACATCTCGGCGATGCGCACCGTGTTGTCGATGGCCTCCCGGAAGCCGGGCAGGGCCGCGATCATCTCGTCCGGCGAGGTGATGAAGAGGCCGTCGGTGTCGTGGCGCAGGCGCCGGGGGTCGGAGAAGGTCTTGCCCGACGCGATGCACATGAGGACCTCGTGCGCCTTCGCGTCCTCCCGCTTCACGTAGTGGGCGTCGGCCGTCGCGGCGAGCGGGATCCCCTCCGACTCCGACAGCTCGGCCAGCCGCGCGTTCACCTCGAGCTGGTCCTTCATCCCGTTCGACTGCACCTCGAGGAAGAAGCAGCCCGGCTCGAAGATCGACCTGTACTCGCGTGCGGCGCGCCGCGCGCCGTCCATGTCGCCGTGGCGGCACAGCCGCGGGACCTCGCCCGCGAGGCAGGCCGTCAGGCCGACGAGGCCGCGGGCGTGCTCGCGGAGGAGTTGCTTGTCGATGCGAGGGTCGTAGTAGAAGCCTTCCGTGAAGGCCATCGAGCTGAGATACCGGAGGTTGGCCCACCCCTCGGCGTTCCGTGCCAGGAGGATGAGGTGCCGCCCGATCCGCTCGGAGCGGTCCATGCGTCCCTTCTCGCCCGCCACGTAGGCCTCGAAGCCGAGGATCGGCTTCACACCCGCCGCGCGGGCCTGCTTGTAGAAGTCGATCGCGCCGTAGAGGTTCCCGTGATCCGTCACGGCCACCGACTTCATCCCCTTCGCGGTGACCGTGGAGACCAGGTCCTTGATCCGGATCGCCCCGTCGAGGAGCGAGTAGAGCGTGTGCAGGTGAAGGTGGACGAAGTCGGACACGGGCGCTCCAGGGGGGATCCCTTCTTAGCAGGCGATGGTGACACCCCACCACCGCACCCCCGTGCGCGGGGTCAGTGCTTCAGGCCCGACGCATGCCGGTCCTCGTCCTGGAAGCCGTGCGCCACGGCGAAGTGGTAGACGGCGTACGGCTCCTCCTTCGAGCCGCCGACCAGCTCGAAGAGGAACTGCCCCTGCTCGCCGTCCGGATCGGGCACGGCCTCGACGTAGAGGACGTCGCGCACGTCGAGGACCATCTCGGCCACGAGCTGCTTCCCGGAGAGGAGCTGCACGACCGGGTTGCGCTCCGCGTCCTCCTCCAGGTGCCAGTGGAAGTCCTCCCGGTCGTGGAGGAAGACGTCCACCGTCCCGGCGCGCAGGATGCAGTTAGGGTGGAGCCTGAGCCAGCGCCAGAACCGGTCGAATGCGAGGGTGGTTCCGGTCTCGACGGTGACGCTCATGGCGCGCACTATAACCTCCCTCGCGCCGCGCGCCCTTCCGTGTTTACATGGCGCCATGGAGCTCCCGGAACGAGCGGCCCGCGCCCTGGAGGTGGTGCGGCGCGACGGTCACGACCTCCGCTTCGACGTGGCCGAGATCTGCCACTCCGACCGCTACCGGCTCTCGGTGCACTACCGCGGACCGTCGGGCGAGGTGCTCCGGCTGGGCCTCGTCTACTCGACCGACCGCGCCGCGCTGGAGCGGCTGCTCGGCGCGCTGGCGGGTGAGGCGGCGCGCCCCCAGCCAGCCGCCGCGCCCTGACCGCGACGGCGCCGCTGGACGAGCGTGACGGTCTCTCAGGCCCGTCGCGTGGGCAGGTCGCCCGCCAGGAGCCGCCGGGCGAGCTCCTCCACCCCCGCCCCCCGCGCGCCCCGCGTGACGAGATCGGCGGCCCGCCTCAGCGAGGGCAGGGCGTTGGCGACCGCGACGCCGAGGCCGGC
>JAJYHA010000424.1 GCA_021784995.1 Myxococcales bacterium | reverse complement strand
GGCCACGCCACGCGAGGCGGTCGGCGCCGGGGCCGACGTGATCGTCGTGGGCCGGCCGCTGCGCGACGCGGCCGATCCGGCCGCCGCCGCCCGCGCCGTCGCCGCGGAGCTGTGAGGGCGCCGCGCGCGCTCCGTCAGCGGCCGGCGCGGCGCAGCAGCACGTAGACCGCGCCGGCGCCGCCGTCGACGGGTCGAGCGGTGGCGAAGGCGAGGACGTGGCGGCCGAAGCGGTTCGTCGTCAGCCACGTCCTGAGCGCCTCCTTGAGGATCGGGACCTGGTCCCTGGAGTGGATCCCGCGCCCGTGGACGAGCAGCACGCACCGCTTGCCGGCGGCGCGCGCCTTTCGCAGGAAGTCGTCGACCGCCACCTTCGCCTCCTCGCGGCTCATCCCGTGCAGGTCGACGTGGCCCTGCACCGCGAACTCGCCGCGCCGCAGCCGGCGGACGATGCCCGGGTCGAGGCCCGGCACGCGCCCCTCGATGAACTCGTCGGAGTCGGCCACGTCGAACGGTGCGTCGCCGGAGACGAGCGCCTCGAGGGCGCGCAGCGCGTCGAGGTCGGGGTGCCAGAAGGGCTCGGCGCGGTGGGAGGGCGGGGCGCGGTGGACCACGACCGCGCCGGGCCGGAGCGGCCGCACGCCGGTGACCGCCTCGGCCCACAGGTCGTCGTCGCTGCGCTCGCGCGGGGGAGGCGCCGGGGTGGGGGAGGGCGCGCGCGGGGCGGCGGGGCGCCGCGCGGGCGCGCCGGAGGGCTCCCGCAGCGCCCCCTTCAGCTTGGCGAAGGGGGAGTGGAAGGGCTTGTCCTGCCGCCTCGAGCCCACGGCGCGACTATATGCGAGGCCGCGCGTCCCGGTCACGCACGGGCGCCGGACCGACCGCGCGGGGCGGGAGCCCCCCGCGACCGCCGTCTCCGCGGTTGGCCGCCGCGCCCTCCGTCTGGGACGTGCGACCCGGCCCCGGCGGCGCGAAGCTGACACCCGCAGCGACCCCCGATCTCGACGAGGAGCGACCGAATGTCAGGCTTCACTCTCAGGAAGGCCACCCGGAGCACCTGCGCCGACGTGCTGGCCCGGATCCCGGACCTGCTGAAGGAGGAGGGGTTCGGCGTCCTGACGCGGATCGACGTGAAGGAGACGATGAGGCAGAAGCTCGGCGTCGACTTCCGCCCCTACCAGATCCTCGGCGCCTGCAACCCGAAGCTGGCGCACCAGGTGCTCTCCGCCGACCCCGAGGTCGGGGTGATGCTCCCCTGCAACGTGGTCGTGTACGAGGGCGACGACGGACACGCCATCGTGCTGGCGATCGATCCGCTGCAGACCGTGGCCGCGGCGAACCCGGCGGTGCGCCCCTTCGCGGAGGAGGTCCGGTCGCGGCTGGCCCGGGTGCTGGGCAAGATCGAGGAGGAGGGCCGCGCCGGCCGCGCGCCCCCCGCCTCCACGGAGCCGGCGGAACCGTCGCGCCGCTAGAACAGGAACTCGTCGCCCTGGGCGCGGAGCGCCGTGAAGGCGGCCAGGTTCACGATCGACTGCACGCTCGTGCCCATCTGCAGGATGTTCACGGGCTTCTCCATGCCGAGGAGCACGGGCCCGATCACGTCGGCGCCGCCCAGCCGCTCCAGGAGCTGGTAGGCGATGTTGGCCGCGTCGAGGTTGGGGAAGACCAGGACGTTGGCGTCCTCCTTCAAGGTCGTGAAGGGGAACTCGGAGAGCCGGGTGTCGCTGGAGAGCGCGACGTAGGCCTGGATCTCGCCCTCCACCTCCAGGTCGGGCTGGTGCCGCCGGACCAGCTCGGTGGCGATCCGCACCTTGTTCGTGCTGTCGCCCTTGCTGAACCCGAACGTGGAGTAGGAGAGCATCGCGACGCGCGGCTTCACCTCGAAGTAGCGCGCGAGGTCCGCAGTGGTGATGGCGATGTCCGCCAGCTCCTCCGCGGTCGGGTTCGCGTTCACGGTGCAGTCGGAGAAGAACTTGAAGTCGTTCTTCGTCACCACGATGTAGACGCCGGCGGCGCGGCGCCCGGCCCGCGTGCCGATGACCTGCAGCGGCGCGCGGATGGCGTCCCCGTAGCTGGTGGTGAGCCCGGTCACGAGGCCGTCCGCCTGGCCCTCCTTCACCATGAGCGAGGCGAAGTAGGCGCGCTGCGCCACCATCTGCCGGGCCTCGTCGTACGTGACGCCCTTGCGCTGCCGGGTGCGCCAGAGGACCGAGATGTACCGCGAGAACTCGTCGCTCTCGAGCGGGTTGACGATGACCGCGTCGCTCAGGCCCTCCAGCCGGTTCTCCTCGATCGAGGCGCGGATCTTGTCGACCGGGCCGAGCAGGATGGGCTCGCAGATGCCCTCCTCGCGCAGGATCTGGGCCGCGTGCTGGATCTTGGGGTGGTGTCCCTCGACGAAGACGATCCGCGCCAGCCGCTTGCGCGCCTTCTGGTAGATGCCGCTCATGACGGCGTGCGTCCGGCTCTGCAGCTTCCGCAGCCGCTCGCGGTACTCGGTGAGGTCGATCCGCTGCCGGGCCACGCCGCTCTCGACGGCGGCCTGCGCCACCGCGGGCGCCACCCACAGCAGCACGCGGGGGTCGAGCGGCTTGGGGATGATGTAGTCGCGGCCGAAGGCGAACTTCTCGCCCGAATAGGCGCGCGACACGGACTCGGGCACCTCCTCCTTGGCCAGCGCCGCCAGCGCGCGCGCCGCGGCCATCTTCATCTCCTCGTTGATGGCCTTGGCGCGGACGTCGAGCGCGCCGCGGAAGATGCCGGGGAACCCGAGCACGTTGTTCACCTGGTTCGGGTAGTCCGATCGGCCCGTGGCCATGATCACGTCGACCCGCGCCTCCTTGGCGTCCGGGTAGGTGATCTCCGGATCCGGGTTGGCGAGCGCGAAGACCACCGGGTCCTTCGCCATCGACTGGACCATCTCCTTGCTGACCAGCCCCTTGGCCGAGCAGCCGAGGAAGACGTCGGCCCCCACCATGGCGTCCTCGAGCGTGCGGCAGCGCGTCTCGGCCGCGAACTCCTGCTTCCAGGGGTTCATGCCCTCGGTGCGCCCCTTGTAGACGACGCCCTTGGTGTCCACGAGGATCACGTTCTCGCGGCGGACGCCGAGCGTGAGGTAGAACTTGGTGCAGGCGATGGCCGACGCGCCGGCGCCCGAGACGACCACCCGGATCTTGTCGATCTTCTTGCCCGAGATCTCGAGCGCGTTGAGGAGCGCGGCCCCGGAGATGATCGCGGTCCCGTGCTGGTCGTCGTGGAAGACCGGGATCTGCATCTCCCGCTTGAGGCGCTCCTCGATGACGAAGCACTCGGGGGCCTTGATGTCCTCCAGGTTCACGCCGCCGAAGGTGGGCTCGAGCGCCTTCACCACGGTGCAGAAGTGGTCGACCTCCTTGGCGTCGACGTCGATGTCGAAGACGTCGATGTCGGCGAACTTCTTGAAGAGGACCCCCTTGCCCTCCATCACGGGCTTGCCCGCGTGCGGGCCGATGTCGCCGAGGCCCAGCACGGCCGTGCCGTTGGACACCACCGCCACCAGGTTGCCGCGCGCCGTGTAGAGGTAGCTCAGGTCGTGGTCCTTCGCGATCTCGAGGCACGGCTCCGCGACGCCCGGGCTGTACGCGAGCGCGAGGTCGTGCGCGGTGGCGCACGGCTTCGTCGGGACGACCTCGATCTTTCCCTTGCGGCCCCCGGAGTGGTACGCGAGCGCGTCCTCGCGCCGCACCTTCATCTTGGCGGGGCGCGTGTCGCCTGCTGCGTCGTGAGTCGCCTTCTTGAGGTCCTTCGACATGGTGATCCCTCGCTCCGGTCGTGTGAGCGCGAGACGAAAGCGCATCCGCCGAGGAGGTGTCAAGGCGCATCGGCCGGCTGCCGCGCGTGCTCCGCTGACGCCCGGCGTCAGGCCGCCGGCGCGG
>JAJYHA010000060.1 GCA_021784995.1 Myxococcales bacterium | reverse complement strand
CTGGTACCCGGCCGAGGATCACCACCAGGACTACCTGGAGAAGAACCCGGGCGGCTACACCTGCCACTGGCTGCGGCCGTAGGGACGCGTGGCCGACGACTTCGACCCGGGCGCCTTCCGCCGGGAGCTGACCGACCGGCTGGCGGTCGCCGTCCAGACCCTCCGGGGCCGGGTCGGCACCGAGCACCTCTACGTCTTCGCGCTGGTCACCAGCGGGCCGGACCGCTTCGCCTTCGTCCGCGCCTCGGCCAACACCGAGGAGGCGCTCACCCGGAGCGCGGCGGCGATGGCGACGCTCGACGGCCGCTACCGCGGCGAGGCGGGGCGGCGGCTCCTGCGCTGGAGCCCGCCGCACTGGGAGCACCACGACTTCGACCCGGCGATCGGCGCGCTGGAGCTCCCCGACCCCGGGGCCCGGACGCCGCGCCTCGACCGGGCGATCCACGGGGCGATGGCCGGCGCGCTCCGGACCCTCGACCGGGCCGGCCTCTTCGGCCGCGGCGCCGACCGCTGCTTCCTGACGGTGAACATCTGCGGCGAGCGCGGCGGCGACCCGCTCTTCCGCCGCGGGCTCGCCCTCCTCAACCCCCGGCCGGCGGTGGAGCGGCTCCTCCACGAGACCGCCAAGGCCCCCCTGGTCCGCTGCCTCAACCGCGCGCCGCGGCGCGAGCGGATGCGGAGCTGGCTCGCCCTCTACGAGGACCTCTACCTGGAGTGGCGGACCCCCGTCGCCGAGGAGGCGCGGGCCCGGGGGATCTCGCCGTGGGACGTCGAGGAGGAGCTGGTCCGGATCGGCCCGCGGGTGATCCCGGCGCTCGTCGACCTGCTCGCCCACTACGGCTTCGCGCCGGCCTTCGACCGGAGCCGGGCGCTCGAGACGCGCGAGGTCTGGCTCGCCGGGAGCGCCCTCTTCCTGGTGCCGCGGATCGGGGCGGTCTCGGAGCGGGAGGTCCGGCGGCTCCAGGAGCTGGTCGGCCGGTTCTCCGAGCGCGACCGGCGCCTCCGCGTCGCCTCGACGCTCGCCGAGAACACCGCCCGCGTCCTCCACGCGCTCCGGCCCCGCCGCTTCCCGGAGAGCCGGCTCGATCCGGCCACCTTCAAGCTGCTGAACCCCGAGCCCTTCCTGCCCGGGCCGGGGCGCGCGTCCGCCTGAGGCGCCGGGCCGCCGCGCGCGGGGGGCCGCGATCAGCCGGCGGCGGGCGGGGCGAGCGCGGCCAGGGCCGCGGCGAGGTCGGCCGGGATCGGCGCCTCGAGCCGGAGGCGCGCGCCGGTCACCGGGTGGTCGAGCTCGAGCCGGAGCGCGTGGAGCATGACCCGCGGGACGGCGATCGCCCCGACCATGGCCGGCCCGCCGTAGCGCGGATCGCCGAGGAGGGGCGCGCCCAGGTGGGCGAGGTGGACCCGGACCTGGTGCGTCCGCCCGGTCTCGGGCCGCGCCTCGACGAGGGCGGCGGCGCCGGCGCGGAGCGTCCGGTAGCGGGTGGCGGCCGGATCGCCCCCGGGGGTCACGACCCGGCGCCCCGGCCGCCGCGGATCCTTGCCGATGGCCAGGTCGATCCGCCCCTCGGGCGGGGACGGCGCGCGCGCGCAGAGGGCGAGGTAGGTCTTCTCCGGGCCCCCGGCGCGGAAGGCCTCGGAGAGCGCGGCGGCGGCGGCGCGGGTCCGGGCGAGGACCGTCACCCCGGAGGTCTCGCGGTCGAGCCGGTGGACGACGGTGACCGGGGCGCCGAGCAGCGCCCCGACGAGCTCCGGCAAGGTGCCGCGGTCGCTGGTGAGCGTCGGCTGCGCCGGCACCCCGGACGGCTTGTCGACCGCGACCAGGTGCTCGTCGGCGTAGAGGAGGCGGTCCCGCTCGAGCGGCGCGTCCGGCGCCGCCGGGCGCCCGCCCTCCTCGAGGTTGACCGTGACCGCGGCGCCGTCGCGGACGAGCTTGCCGGCCACCTTGCAGCGCTTCCCGCCGACGAAGACGCCGCCGGCGTCGATGGCGCGGCGCGCCAGGCCGCGGGAGATCCCGCCGCGCGCGGCGACGAAGCGGTCGAGCCGCTCGCCGTCGTCGCCCGGTCCGGCGAGGAGCGCGAGCCGCTTCACGCGCTCCCCTCCGCGGCGGCGGTCCGGCCGCGGCTCAGCTCTGCGCCGAGGGGCAGGTGGCGCAGGCGGGCGAGGCGTCCGACTTCTTCTCGCAGGCCGGCGCCGGGGCCGAGGCCTTCGACGGCTTGTAGTCGGTCTGGTAGAAGCCGGAGCCCTTGAAGGAGAAGGCGCTCGCGCTCATGAGCTTGGTGACCCGGGAGCCGCAGGCCTCGTGGGTCTCGAGCGGTGGCGCCGACATCTTCTGGATCACGTCGAAGCGGCCGCACTTGGGACAGTCGTACTCGTAGATCGGCATGGTCTAGCTCCGCCCCAGAACGTAAGGGCCACCCCGCGCCTGTCAAGCCGGCGAGGTGGTAGAACCGGGCCGGAGGGCGCCTCTCTACCATGGACGGCGACGAGATCGACAGGGTGGCGGGCGACCTGGACGCCCTGCTCGCCGCCCTCGGCGAGGAGCGGCTCCGCCACCTCGCCGGGGTCGAGCCCGACCCACGGCTCCGGCCGCTCTTCGCCGCCCACCCCGGCGTCGCCCACCGCGAGACGATCGCCGCGCTGCGGGCGGCCGGCCGGCGGGAGCTCGCCGATCGCGTCGCCGCGCTGCGGGCGGAGCGGACCGTCGCCGGGCTCGAGGAGCGCTGGCGGGCGGCCGAGGCGAGCGCGGTCGTCGCCGCGCCGGACGGCCCCATCCCCCTCGGCGAGGCGGAGCGGCGCCTGCCCCGCGAGGCGGACCGCTCCCGCCGGCTCTCCCTCGCCGCGGCGATCGAGGTGGCGCTCGGCCCGGCCGCCCGGGACCGCGAGGAGGCGGCCGAGGCGCAGGTCCGCGCCCGGGCGGAGGGAGGGCTGGTGCCGGGCTGGGAGCGGGTGATCGCCGGGGAGCGGCTCCTGGCGGCGACCGACGACGCCTACGGCGACCTCCTCGCCTTCGTCGCCCGCCGCGACCTCGGGCTCGACCCCGCGCCGCGCGGCGACCTCCGCCGGCCGGACCTCCTCCGGCTCGCCGAGGCCCCGGCCCTCGACCGGCTCTTCGGCGCCGCCGGGCTCGCGCCGCTGCTGCGCGACGCGGCCGGCGCCATCGGCGTCGATCCCGGCGCGCTCCGGATCGATCGGGTCGAGCGCCCGGCCGCCCGCCCGGGCGCCCACCTCGCCGGCGCCCGGGTCCTGTTCCGGCCGCGCGGCGGGCTCGGCGACTGGCAGGATCTCCTCGACGCCGCCGCGCGCGCGGCCGCCGCCGCGCCGCACCGCCCCTCCGGGCGCGACGCCGCCTTCGGCGCCGCCGTCGGCTGGCTCCTGGCCGGGCTCCTCCTCGAGCCGCGCTTCCTGGCCGGGCGGGTCGGCGTCGAGCGGCGCCAGGCGGCCGATCTCGTCCGCGCCCTCGCGCTCCGGGCGCTGGTCCGGCTCCGGATCGCGGCGGCGGCGCTCCGGGTGGCGACGGAGGTGGAGCGCGGCCTCTCCGGCGCGGCCTGGCGCGAGGCGCACCGGGAGGCGGTCGGCGCGGCGGCCCAGGCCGCCTGGGAGGGGGTCCGGGCGTCGCGGGACGCCGACCCGGCGCCGCTCGCCGCGGCGCTCGACGGGTGCGCCCGGGGCGAGGCGCTGCGCGCCGAGCTGCGCGAGCGGTTCGACGAGGACTGGTGGCGCAACCCGCGGACCCGCGCGCACCTCGCGGGGCTGCTCGCCGGCGGGCGGTTCCCGGGCGAGGGCGTACGCGTGGACGGGTGATCCGCTCGAGTCGGATCCCCTCTGCCCGTATATTCCGCCGGTCGCCTGAAACGATCCGGCGAATCGCGTGACCGTTCTCGTCGTCGGTGGAGGCATCACCGGTCTCGCTG
>JAJYHA010000132.1 GCA_021784995.1 Myxococcales bacterium | reverse complement strand
CCTCCTCCAGCGCCAGGAGGCGCGACGTCAGCACGACGCCGTTCAGGACGGCAACGCCCGAGAGCGCGATGAAGCCCACCGCCGAGGAGATGGACACCGGCATCCCGCGCAGCGCGAGGGCGATCATGCCGCCCACCGAGGCGAAGGGGACGTTGGCGAAGATGACGAGCGCGGGGCGCAGGCGGCGGAAGGCGAGGAGCAGCACGCCCACGATGAGCACCAGCACGGCGGGGATGACCACCGCCAGGCGCCGCCGGGCCGCCTGGAGCGTCTCGTACTGGCCGCCCCACTCCATGCGGTAGCCGCGCGGGAGCGGCACGGCCGCGGCCACCGCCCGCTGCGCCGCCGCCACCACCGAGCCCAGGTCGGCGCCGCGCACGTTGAAGCCCACCAGGATGCGGCGCTGCCCGTCCTGGCGGGAGACGAGCGCGGGCGCCGTGGTGCGCACCACGTCGGCGACGCGGGTGAGCGGGACGAGGCCGCCCGAGGGGGCCGGGATGGCCAGATCGGGCAGCGTGAAGGCGGAGACCGGCTCGGCGAGGCGGAGCAGGATGGGGATGCGGAGCGGGCCGTCGTAGGTGGCGCCCACCTCGATGCCGGTGCGCAGCGCCTGGACCGCGTCGAGCACCTCGCGCACCGTGAAGCCGGCGCGCGAGGCCTCGAGCGGGCGCGGCCGCACCTCGAGGAGCGCCACCGCGGGCGGGGCGACGACCTTCACGTCCTCGGCCCCCCGCTGCGTGGCGGCCACGGCGGCCACGCGCTCGGCGAGGGTGCGCAGCTCCGCCAGGTCTTCGCCGTAGACGCTGACGGTGACGTCGGCCACCGAGCCGCCCAGCAGCTCGTTGAAGCGCATCTGGATGGGCTGGGTGAAGGAGGGGTCGCCGCCCGGCGCGCCCGCGGCGATGGCGCGGTCCACCTCGGCCACCAGCGCCTCGCGGGTGAGGCCCTGGCGCCACGCCTCGCGCGGCGCCAGGGTGACGAAGACGTCGGCCTGCTCGATCCCCATGATGTCGGTCGCCACCGCCGGGCTGCCCACGCGCGAGACCACGTGCCGCACCTCGGGGACGTGCCCGACCAGCGCCGCCTCGAGCCGGCCCGCCTCGCGCACGGCCGACTCGAGCGAGACGTCCGCGGCGCGGGTGGTCTGCACCACCAGGTCGCCCTCGTCGAGCTGCGGCACGAACTCGCTGCCGGCCCGGACGAAGAGCACCCCGGCCACCGCCGTGAGCCCGAGCGCGCCGGCCGCCACCGCGCGGGGCCGCCGGACGCTGAAGGCGAGGAGCGGCTCGTAGGCGCGGTGGAGGGCGCGCACGAGGAGCGGCTCGCGCGCCGGCACGTCGCGCGGACGGAGGAGGAGGCTGGCGGCCGCCGGGACGAAGGTGAGCGTGAGGACGAGCGCCGTGGTGAGCGCGAAGACCACCGTGAGCGCCATGGGCCGGAACATCTTCCCGTCCACGCCGGTGAGGGAGAGCACCGGCACGTAGACGAGCAGGATGACGAGCACCGAGAAGAAGACCGGCTGGGCCGCGGCGCGCGTCACGCGCGCCACGTGGCCGCGCATCGCCTCGCGGGCCGCCGCCGCGCCCAGGGCGGCCAGGGCGGCGGGGGCGAGGCCGTGGAAGATGGCCTCCACCATCACCACCGCGCCGTCGACGAGGAGCCCGAAGTCGAGCGCGCCCAGGCTCATGAGGTTGCCGGGGATCCCGAGCGCCACCATGGCGGCGGTGGCGCCGAGCATGGAGAGCGGGATGGCCGAGGCGACGAGGAGGCCCGCGCGCAGGGAGCCCAGGGTGAGGAAGAGGACGCCGACCACGAGGAGCCCGCCCTCGAGGAGGTTCTGGAAGACGGTGCGGAGGGTGGCGTTCACCAGCCGCGAGCGGTCGTAGACGACCTCGACGCGGAGGTCCTCAGGGAGCGTGCGCCGCACCTCGGCGACGCGGGCGTGGATGCGCCGCATCACCTCGAGCGCGTTGTCGCCGCGGAGCATCTGCGCCATCAGATAGACGGTCTCGCCGCGGCCGTCGGCGGTGGCGGCGCCGATGCGCGGCAGCTCTCCCTCGGCCAGGTCGGCCACCTCGGCCAGGCGGATGGGGGTGGCGTCGCCGCGCCGGAAGAGCAGCGCGTGCCCCAGCTCGGAGGGGCCGCGCGGCAGGGCCACCGCGCGGAGCAGCGCCTGCCCCGAGCCGGCGGGGAGGCTGGCCCCGGCCGCCGTGCCGGTGGCGTCCTCGACCCCGCGGCGGACGTCCTCCAGCGTGAGGCCGCGCTGCGCCATCCGCAGCGGGTCGGCGCGCACGTCGAGCGTGCGCTGCTGGCCGCCCCAGGTGTTCACCTCCACCACCCCCGGGACCGCGCGCAGCGGCGGCGCGAGGCGCAGGGTGGCGATCTCGAGCAGCTCGGCGGCGGTGCGGCGCGGCGAGCTGATGGTGAAGTGGAAGATCTCGCCCAGGCCGCCGGTGACCGGGCCCAGCTCGGGCGTGGCGACGCCGGCGGGGAAGCTCCCGGCCAGCCCGTCCAGGCGCTCCTTCACGATCTGCCGGGCGCGGTAGGGATCGACCTCGTCGCCGAAGACGGTGGTCACCGACGAGATGCCGTAGCGCGAGACGCTGCGCTGCTCCTCGAGGCCCGGCGTGCCGCCCAGCGCCGCCTCGACGGGGCGCGTGACCAGCCGCTCCACCTCCTCCGGGGTGAGGCCGGGGGCGCGGGTGAGCACCAGCACCTGGTTGGTGGTGACGTCGGGGAGCGCGTCGAACCGGAGCCGGGCGCCGAAGAGGGCGCCGGCCACGGCCAGCGCCAGGGTGGCGGCCACGACGAGGAGGCGGTGCTCGACCGACCAGGCGACGACGCGCGGGATCACGGTCGCCCCGCGCCCTTCCCCTGCGCCGGCGCGGGCGCGGGCGGCGAGGCGGCGTGCGGGTCGGCCCGGTCGAGCTCCGCCTGCTCCTCGAAGTCGGGCGGGGCGGTGCGCGGCGCCGGCCCCTCGATGGCGAGGGTGGCGTCGGCGGCCACCTCGTCGCCGATCGCGATCGCCCCCCGCACCAGGGCGTCGGCGCCGCTGGCGGCCACCACCTCCACCTTCACCCGGGCCGGCTTCCCGCCCTGGTTCTTCACCACGAAGGCGCCCCCGTCGCCGAGCAGGACCGCGCGCGCCGGGACCACCACCGCCCGCTCCTCCTCCTCGAGACGGATGCGGATCTTGCCCGTCTGCCCCTGGGTGAGCCGCGCGCCCGGATAGGGCGCGAACCAGACCAGCATGGTCCCGTCGCGGGCGTCCACCTGCGGGGCGGTGCCGACCATCCGGACCGGGAACTTCTCGCCGCCGGGGAGCCACAGCTCGTAGTGGGCGCGGGTGGGGATGACGCGCGCGGCGCGCGCCTCGACGCGGGGCACGCCCACCCCCGCCACGCGGACGATGGGTTCGCCGCCCGCCTCGCGGCTCTCGCCGATGGAGACCTTCACCTGCGTGACGACGCCGTCGATGGGGCTGCGCAGCGCCACCTGCCCGGAGCCGGCCAGGATGCGCTGGGCGTCGTCGACGCCGAGCCCGGCCACGCGCAGCATGGCGAGCGCGCTCTGCTGGTCGGCGCGCGCCTCGGCGAAGCGGGTCTGGACCTCCAGCAGCTCGCTCAGGCGGACCATGCCCTCGTGGCGGAGCGCCTCCAGCTGAGCGGCGCGCCGGCCGTAGGCGTCGACGCGCGTGCCGGCGGCGGCGTAGCTGCCTGCCGCCTGGACCACCTCCGGCATGACGACGTCGGCCACCGGGTCGCCGCGGCGCACCCGCTCGCCGGGGCTGACGTGGACCTTCACGACGCGGGCGCGGAAGGGCGGCGAGACCCCGGCGTTGGACTCGGGCGTGGTCAGGACGACGGCGGGCGCCTCGAGGAGCGCGATCTCCTCCGGGTTGCCGGCCCTGA
>JAJYHA010000474.1 GCA_021784995.1 Myxococcales bacterium | reverse complement strand
CCACGGCGGTGGCCGGCAGGGCCGGCTCCGCGCCCGGCAGGTCGGGGACGCGCTCCCGGACCGTCGCGCAGCCGAAGGCCAGGAGCGTCAGCAGGGCCACGCGCCGGAGCGCGCGCCGCGCCCGCGCCGCGCCGCTATCGTCCGGCGACCGTGAGCCGCGCCGCGGCACGCCGCACCCGCGCCGACTCCACGGGGTGGTTCGCGTCCTGCTCGGTCATCGAGCGGAGCCGCTCGGTTGCCTCGGCGAAGTCGCGCCGGGCCGCCTCGACGTCGATCTCCTCCCGCGCCTCCGCCGTGTCGGCGAGCACGATGACGCGATCCCCGTCGATCTGGAGGAAGCCGCCGCCCACGGCGTAGTGCTCCTCGCGCCCGCCGGAGACGATGGTGAGCCGGCCGGGCTCGAGCGTGGTCATGAAGCTGGCGTGGCCCGGGCGCAGGCCGAAGCCGCCCAGGACGCCCGGCG
Source organism: Myxococcales bacterium (assembly GCA_021784995.1). Next base: position 3,452 of record JAJYHA010000474.1, on the reverse strand, counting down.
CGCGGACCTCGTCCGCCGTGGTCTGGAGGACCCGCCGCTCCGGGGTGACGATCTCGACGGAGAGGGCCATGGCTTACCCGGCGGCCAGCTTCTTCGACTTCTCGACCGCTTCCTCGATGGTGCCGACCATGTAGAACGCCTGCTCGGGGAGCGCGTCGTGCTTGCCGTCCACGATCTCCTTGAAGCCGCGGATCGTGTCGGCCAGCGTCACGTACTTGCCCGGGTTGCCGGTGAACTGCTCGGCCACGTGGAACGGCTGCGAGAGGAAGCGCTGGATCTTGCGGGCGCGCGCCACGACGAGCTTGTCGCTCTCGGAGAGCTCGTCCATGCCGAGGATGGCGATGATGTCCTGCAGGTCCTTGTAGGTCTGCAGCGTCTCCTGGACGGCGCGCGCCACCGTGTAGTGCTCCAGGCCGAGCACGAGCGGGTCGAGGATGCGGGAGGTGGAGTCGAGCGGGTCCACCGCCGGGTAGATGCCGATCTCGGTCAGCTTGCGGGAGAGCACCGTGGTGGCGTCGAGGTGCGCGAAGGCGGTGGCCGGCGCCGGGTCGGTCAGGTCGTCGGCGGGGACGTAGATGGCCTGCACCGACGTGATGGCGCCCTTCTGGGTGGAGGTGATGCGCTCCTGCAGCTCGCCCATCTCGGTCGACAGCGTGGGCTGGTAGCCGACGGCCGACGGGATGCGGCCGAGGAGTGCCGACACCTCGGAGCCTGCCTGCGTGAACCGGAAGATGTTGTCGATGAAGAGGAGCATGTCCCGGTTCTCCTCGTCGCGGAAGTACTCCGCGATGGCGAGGGCCGAGAGGGCGACGCGGGCGCGCGCGCCCGGTGGCTCGTTCATCTGGCCGTACACCAGCACGCACTGGCTCTTCGCCAGGTCGTCCTTGTTGATGACGCCCGACTCCATCATCTCGTGGTAGAGGTCGTTTCCCTCGCGGGTCCGCTCGCCCACGCCGGCGAACACCGAGAAGCCGCCGCGCGCCTTGGCCACGTTGTTGACGAGCTCCATGAGGAGCACCGTCTTGCCGACGCCGGCGCCGCCGAAGAGGCCGATCTTGCCGCCGCGCAGGTAGGGCGCGAGCAGGTCGATGACCTTGATGCCGGTCTCGAACGCCTCCACCTTCACGTTCTGGTCCACCAGCGTCGGCGGCTCGCGGTGGATGGGGAGCCGCTTCGACGAGATCACTGGACCGCGCTCGTCGACGGGATCGCCGACGACGTTGAGGATGCGGCCGAGCACCGAGGCGCCCACCGGCATGGTGATGGGGGCGCCGGTGTTCTTGACCGGCATCCCGCGCACGAGGCCGTCGGTGGAGTCCATCGCGACGCAGCGGGTGGTGTTCTCGCCGAGGTGCTGGGCGACCTCGATGACGAGGTTGTCCGCGCGGCCGTCGATGGCGGGGTTGGTCACCGCGAGGGCGGTGTAGATCTCGGGCAGCGCGCCGGGCGGGAACTCCACGTCCACGACGGGGCCGATGACCTGCGTGATCCTGCCGTTCTGGAGGTGCGTCTCGGTGGCCATGACTTCCTTTCGAAGGGCTACTTCAGCGCCTCGGCGCCGCTCACGATCTCCATCAGCTCCTTGGTGACGTAGGCCTGGCGCGCGCGGTTGTACTGGAGGGTGAGCGCCGCGATCATGTCCTCGGCGTTCTTGGTGGCGGACTCCATCGCCGTCATGCGCGCCCCGTGCTCGCTGGCCGCGGAGTCGAGGAGGGCGCGCCACACCTGGATGGCGAGGTGCTTGGGGACGATCTCCTCCAGGAGCAGCGCGCGCGAGGGCTCGTACAGGAAGTCGAAGCCGGCCGCGGACCCGCCGGCGTCGGACGAGGTCTCGATGGGGAGGAGCTGCCGCACCACCACGTTCTGCGAGATCGCGCTCCGGAACTCGTTGTAGCAGAGGAAGACCGCGTCCACCTCGCCCGCGAGGAAGCGCTCTGACATCTCGCGCGCGATCTCGGCCGCCTTCTCGTAGGTGGCGTTCTGGTGGATGCCGGCGTAGTCCTTGCGGATGGGCGCGTGGCGGGAGCGGAAGAAGTCGCGCGCCTTCCGGCCCATGGTCGAGATCAGCACCTGCTCGTAGCGGTCGGCGTTCTCCGTCATGAAGCGCAGCGCGCGCCGGTTCACGTTGGAGTTGAACGCGCCGGCGAGGCCGCGGTCGCTGGTGAGGAGCACCAGCTCGGCCTTGCGGGCCGCCCGCGAGGCGAGCAGCGGGTGGGTGGCGTGCCCCTCGACGGCGGCGAGCGCCGCGATGCGGGCCAGGGCCTGCTCGAGCAGCACCGCGTAGGGCCGGGCGCGCGTGATGGCGTCCTGGGCCCGGCGCAGCTTGGCCGCGGCCACCATCTTCATGGCCTTCGTGATCTGCCGGGTGTTCTTCACGGACCCGATGCGGGTCCGGATGTCGCGCAGGGAGGGCACCGGTCCTCGCTCCTCTCGCCGCTACGCCTCGGCCTTGAAGATGCCGCGGAACTCGGTGAGCGCCTTGTTGAGGGCCGCCTTGGACTCGTCGTCGAGCGCCTTCTTCTCGGCGACCCGGGCCGCGATGCCGGCGTGGCGGCCGTCGAGGAACTCGACGAGCTCCCTCATGTAGCGGCCCACCTGCTCCACCGGGACGTTGCGGATCCAGCCCGTGCCGGTCTCGTCCTTGCCGGTGGCGGCGTAGATCTGGATGACCTGCTTCTCGACCGGCATCGGCTGGTACTGCGACTGCTTGAGCACCTCGACCAGGCGCTCGCCGCGGGCCAGCGTCTCCTGCGTGGCCTTGTCGAGGTCGGAGCCGAACTGCGCGAAGGCCGCCAGCTCGCGGTACTGCGCCAGCTCGAGCTTGAGGGAGCCGGCCACCTGCTTCATGGCCTTGATCTGCGCCGAGCCGCCGACGCGCGACACCGAGATGCCGACGTTGATGGCGGGGCGGACGCCCTGGTTGAAGAGGTCGGTCTCCAGGAAGATCTGGCCGTCGGTGATGGAGATGACGTTGGTCGGGATGTAGGCCGAGACGTCGCCGGCCTGCGTCTCGATGATGGGCAGGGCGGTGAGCGAGCCTCCGCCCTCCTTGTCGGAGAGCTTGGCGGCGCGCTCGAGCAGGCGGCTGTGGAGGTAGAAGACGTCGCCCGGGTAGGCCTCGCGCCCCGGCGGCCGGCGCAGCAGCAGCGAGAGCTGCCGGTAGGCGACGGCGTGCTTGGAGAGGTCGTCGTAGATGATGAGCGCGTGCCGGCCGCTGTCGCGGAAGAACTCGCCCATGGTCACGCCGGTGTACGGGGCGAGGTACTGCATCGGCGCCGGGTCGGAGGCGTTGGCCGCCACCACGATGGTGTAGTCCATCGCGCCGTACTGCTTCAGGCGGTCCACCACGCGGGCGACCGTCGACTGCTTCTGCCCGATGGCGACGTAGATGCAGACGAGGTTGTTGCCCTTGTTGTTGATGATGGTGTCGATGGCGACGGCCGTCTTGCCGG
>JAJYHA010000430.1 GCA_021784995.1 Myxococcales bacterium | reverse complement strand
GAGGCGCGCCGCCAGGTCGAGCGCGGCCGGGCCGGCGACCGGCGCCTCGAGCGCGGCGCGGACCCGCAGGTCGAGGTGGCCGCCGGAGGGGCGCAGCGCCCCGGTGGCGTCGAGGTCGAGGCCGGAGGCGCCCACCCGCAGGGCGCCGGCGCGGTCGCGCCACGCGACCCGGCCCGACCGGACGGTGAGCCGGGTGAGCCGGAGGGTCCAGGTCGGGCGCCAGGGGGGCGCGGCCGGCGCCGCCGGCGCCGCCGGCCGAGTCGGGGCGAAGGCCCGGGCGAGCGAGGTGCTCCCGTCGCGCTCGGTGTCGACCAGGAGCGCCGGCTCGTCCAGCTCCAGGACCAGCCCGATCTCCCGGGCGCGCAGCCGCGTCAGGTCCGCCGACAGGCGCGCCCGCGGGAGGCGGAGGACGAGGTGGCCGTCGGGGTCGAAGACCTCCAGCCCCTCCAGCTCGACGCCGCCGCCGGGGAGGACCGCCACCCCGGCCAGCTCCACCCGGCCCTCGATCTCCCGGTCGGCGAGCCGGACCAGCGCCGCGGCGACCCGCGGCCGGCCGGCGGCGCTGGAGGCGTAGAGCGCCCCGGCGCCGAGGAGGAGGCTGAGCGCGGCCCCGGCGGCGAGGAGGACCCGGCCGACGGCGAGGACGACCGCGGCGAGCGCGCGGCGCATCAGTAGGCCTCCCCCAGGGTGACGTGGAAGGCGACGATCGGCTCGCGGTGGTCGGCGCCGCCCGGCACCTTCGGGAAGCGCTCGTAGAAGGGCACGCCGGGGCGGAAGTCGGTCGGGAGGCGGAAGCCGAGGTCGGCGCGGAAGGGGCCGAAGGGGGTGCGGTAGCGGATCCCGAAGCCGACCGCGTACTGGATGAGCGACGGGTCGAGCGCCCCGAGCCACTCGGTGGGGCGGCCCGAGGCGTTGCTCACGTCGCCGGCGTCGACGAAGACGGCGCCGCCGAGGTCGCCGACCAGCGCCCGGCGCAGCTCGAGCGACCCCTCGAAGATGCCGTTGCCGCCGGTCGGGATCCACTGGCCGTACTGGAAGACCATCGGCGAGAGCCGCTCGATCCCGTAGCCGCGCATCGAGCGCGGCCCGCCGCCGGTGTAGAGGCCGACGATCGGCATCGGCCCCTTCTCGCCGATGGGGACGATCGCCCCGACCCGGGCGCCGCCGGCGAGGACGGTCCGCTGGCCGAGCGGCAGGTAGAACCGCGCCTCGGGCTGGGCGCTCACGTAGCGGTAGCCGATCCCGGCCACCCGGATCCCCTCCTGCACCGCGAGCGAGAGGTAGATCCCCTGGCGCGTGTTGAGCGGGTCGTCGCGGCCGTCCCAGGCGACCCGCTGCTCGAGGTAGCTGAGGAGGCAGAGCCGCCCGGGGCAGTTCTGGAGCTGGGGGGGGACCAGCCCCGAGGCCACGTTCACGTTCTCGAGCTGGTAGAACTCGAGGTTGTAGCTGGGGGCGACCGTCCAGCGGCTGGCGAGCCGGAGCGGGGCGCCGACCCGGAACCGCTCCGCCCAGTAGCCGTACCCCGGCTCGAGGCTCCGCTCCGCCTCGGCGCGCAGGGTCAGGTCGATCTCCCGGGTGATGGCGGCCGGCTGGGTGAACTCGACGGCCAGGAGGCCGACCGGCCCCTCCTGGATCGGGCTCAGCGGGTCGGGGAGCCAGGCGTAGCCGGCGCGCAGGTCGATCTCGAGCTTGCGCAGGTCGCCGAAGAAGTTCCGGTCGGACCAGCTGGCCAGCCCCTGGGCCTCCCAGCGCAGCGTCTCGAAGCCGATGCCCGGGCCGACGCGGAAGGTCCGGAAGGGCGCCTCCCGCACCGCGACCAGGACCGGCACCGTCCCGGTCTCGGGGTCGAGCGCGCCGAGGGTCACCCGGACCCCGGAGAAGACCCCGAGGTTGAAGATCCGGGCCTTGGCCCGGGCCACCGCGCGATCGTCCACCGGCTCCCCGGGCCGGATCTCGATGGCCGCCTGGTCCTCGATCCGGGCGCCGGTCTCCGCGCCGACGCCGCGCACCTGGATCCGGCCGAAGCGGTAGCGGGCGCCGGGGACGACGGTGTAGCGGACCTCGACCGTCCCGGCGTCGGGGTAGACGTGCGCCTCCTGGGTCACCAGGGCGTCGGGGTAGCCGTTGCCGTGGAGGGCGGCGGCGAGCTCGGCCCGCGCCGCGTCGTAGGCGGCGTCGGTGAAGACGTCGCCGGGCGCGAGCGAGAGCTTCCCCAGGCGCGCGCGCGCCTCCGGGGCGCCCTCCAGGCCGACGATGGAGAGCTGGCTCACCCGGACCGGCGGCCCCTCCCGGATCCGCACCACGATCCGGGCCCGCCCCTCGCCGTCCGGCAGGATCTCGACCGCGTCGACCGCCGCGGCGTAGCGGCCGTGGGCCCGGTAGAAGGCCAGGATCCGCTGCCGGTCGATCGCCAGGGCGTCGGGGTCGAGGCGGGAGGCGGGGGTCCAGGGGAGCGGGCTGGAGGCCTGGGTGGCGAGCGCGTCGCGGAGCTCGTCGGGGTCGACGGCCTGGACCCCCTGGAGGTCGATGCCGGTGATCACCGGCTCGTCGGCCGTCCCGCGCGCGCGCAGGCAGCCGGCGGCGAGGAGGGCGGCGAGGATCGCGGCGCGGCGCATCGGGGCGGATGATGCCACGGGCGGCGCGCGGCCGCCCCGCCCGCCCCGCCCGGTCACGCGTCCGGCGACGAGAGGAGCAGCGCCAGGTGGCTCGCCTCCCAGGCGCGGGCCCGCTCGTGGTCGTGGTAGGCCCGCTCCCGCCGGCGGAACTCGGCGCCGTGGATGACCCGCCGCCCGCCCGCCTCGCGGGCCGGCACCGCCTGGTGGAGCATCTCGTGGAAGACGACCGCGGCGACGTAGAACCCGGGCACCGACGGGCGATCGAGCGTCGGGTGGATCCGGATCACCCGGGCGTCGGCCAGGTAGACCCCGGTCTTCACCGTCCGGCGACGGCGGCCGGGGCGGACCGCCCCCCAGCCGATCCGCGCCTCGATCTCCCCGCCGAACTCCTCGCGGTTGAGCCGGTCGAAGATCGCCTGGAGGTCGTGGGCCCGCCCGGCCGGCTGGAGGACCCCGACGCGCGGGGCGCCGATCCGGTCGCGCCGGGCCCGGACGAAGGCGTCGATCCGGCCGCCCGCCTCGCGCCGCCGCGCCGCCCCGTGGCGCGCCGGGCCGGCGAAGGCGGCGAGCGCCCCGACCACCTCCCCGGGCGCCTCCAGGAACATGTGGTGGACCCGGTAGTGGAGCGCCCCGGCGACCCGCCGGAAGGAGACCATGGTGGAGCGGTTGTCGTGGACGGTCAGCCGGACCCGCTCGCCGAGCAGGTCGGCGATGGCGTCGGCGATCCGCCGGGCGGCGCCGACCCGCGCCTCGCGGCCCAGCTGCCGGGCGTCGAAGAGATCGAGCTGGCGCGGTGATTCCAGCGCGGGCATCGGCGAGGGATCCTAGGGGTCGGGGGGCGCGGCATCAAGCATCGGACCCCTCCTCGGCGCCGAGGAGCCGCTCCAGCCGCCCCGGCTCCAGCCGGAGCGGGACGACCTTCTCCTGGCTGTAGGTCACCGCGCCCGGCGCGCCCCCGCGCTGCCGCCGGACGTGCTTCACGCGGGTCCAGGCGACCTCGACCTGCGGCGCGCCGCGGGCGTCGGAGAAGTGGGCGGCGAGGTGGGCGGCGTCGAGGAGCGTCTCCTGGTCGGGGGCGGATCGCCCCAGCCGGACGACGACGTGGGCCCCGGTCTGGCCGCGGACGTGGAGCCAGAGGTCGTTGCCGCTCGCCACCCGGAAGGTGAGGGCGCCGTTCCCCTCGGCGCTCCGCCCCACCAGGATCGGGCGGCCGGCGAGCGAGCGGAAGGCGCGGTGGGGGAGCGGCGCCGCGTCCCCCTCGCGCCGGCGGGCGGGGGGCGGGGGGCGCGGCGCGGCGTCGAG
>JAJYHA010000388.1 GCA_021784995.1 Myxococcales bacterium | reverse complement strand
CGGCGCTCGCCGCGGTGCGGGAGCACCGGGCGGCGACCGGGGCCGCGCTCCGCCGGGTGCGGCTGGAGCTCGACGCGGCGGCGATCGTCCTGCCGGCGTAGTACGCTCTCTCCGATGGACCCGGTCGAGCTGCTCCGGACGCTGGTCGCGATCGACTCCACGTCGTCGCGCTCCAACGTCCCGGTCGTCGACGTGCTGGAGCGGCTGGTGCGGCCCCTCGGGTTCGAGACGCGCCGGCTCGACTGGACCGACGCCGCCGGGGTCGCCAAGACCAATCTCGTCTGCCGCCGTGGACCGGACGTGCCGGGCGGCCTGGCCCTGGTGGGGCACACCGACTGCGTCCCGTTCGATGCCGACTGGACGGAGGCGCTCTCCGGTGCCGTCCGCGACGGTCGCGTGTACGGGCGCGGCGCGGCCGACACCAAGGGCTTCGTCGCCGATCTGGTCGCCGTCGCGGCGCGGACGCGGGCCATGCCGCGGCCGCTCCACCTCCTCTTCACGAGCGACGAGGAGATCGGCTGCACCGGAGCGAAGATGCTGCTCCACGAGGGGCGGGTCCGGCCGGCGGTCGCCATCGTGGGGGAGCCCACCTCCCTGGAGCCGGTGCGGGCGCACAAGGGGTACTGCGCGATCGACGTGACGGTCCGCGGCGTCGAGGGCCACAGCGCGTTCCCGGACCTCGGCGTGTCGGCGATCCACGTCGCCGGCCGGCTGCTGGCGGAGGTGGAGCGGGTCCAGGAGCAGATGAAGGACGAGCAGGACGCCGCCTTCGCGCCTCCCTGGACCACCTGCAACGTGGGGCTGATCCAGGGCGGCAAGGCCCGGAACATCCTGGCGGGCGAGTGCACGTTCTCCCTGGAGTGGCGCCCCATCCCCGGCCAGGACCCGGAGCGCGCTCTCCGGCTCTTCGAGGCGGCCGCCGCGCGGGTCGTCGCCGCGGCCGGTCCCCGGCTCGTCGTCGAGCACACCCCCATGCGCCTCGACGAGGCGGCGGTCACGCCCCCCGACGCCACGCTGGTGCGCTTCCTGGAGCGGGAGAGCGGGCGGCCCGCGCGCACCATCCCGTTCGGCACCGAGCTGCCGGAGCTGGCGGCCATGGGCGCGGAGGGGTGCGTGTTCGGGCCCGGGGACATCCGCGTGGCGCACCGGACCGGCGAGTTCGTGGAGGTCGCGCAGCTCGAGCGCTGCGCCGCCATCCTGGAGCGCGCGGTGGCGCGGTTCTGCGGCTGATTTCCGCTATGATGACCGGGTGGCGCTCGCGTTCTGGAAATACCAGGGCCTCGGCAACGACTTCGTCGTGGTCGAGGCGGAGCGCCTGATGGCGCGCGAGGCGGCCGTCCGCCTCTGCGACCGTCGGCGCGGCATCGGGGCGGACGGGGTCCTCTCCATCCTGCCGGCCCGGTCCGGCGGCGTCGCGTACATGCACATCTACAACTCCGACGGCTCGGTCGCCGCCATGTGCGGCAACGGTGTCCGGTGCGTGGCGCGCCACCTCGCCGAGAGGCGTGGCCTCGCCGGCGACGTGGAGATCGAGACGGACGCGGGCGGCAGGCGCTGCACCGTCCACCCAGCCGCCTCGGGCGGGATCGAGGCCGTCACGGTGGAGATGGGCCCCGCGCGCTACCTCGGCGAGCAGGACTTCGAGCTGGGGGGCGAGCGGCTCACCGGCCATCGCGTCTCCATGGGCAACCCGCACGCGGTCTTCTTCGGCCAGGCCTCGCGGGAACTCGCGGCGCGGCTCGGGCCGCTCGTCGAGCGCGCCGTGCCCGGCGGCGTGAACGCCGGCTTCGCCTCGGGGAGCGGGACCGTCCTCGACCTGGTGGTTTGGGAGCGCGGCGCCGGCCTGACCGAGGCCTGCGGCACGGGCGCCTGCGCCGCGGCCGTGGCGGGCGTGCAGGCGGGCCGGATCCCGCCGGGGGTCGCGATCGCCGTGCGCCTGCCGGGCGGCACGCTCGCCATCACCGTCGAGGCCGGGCTGCAGCGGGTCCTCATGCGCGGCCCCGCGGAGCGCGTGTTCGAAGGCCACACCGACCTGGCATGACCGGATCGCTCCAGGATGCCCTCGCGATGGTGGGCACGCTGGAGCTGGACGCGCTCGCGGACGAGATCCTGGCCCGGCTCGTCGAGGCCACGAGCGCACGGGGGGCCGCCCTGTGGGTGGCCCGAGACGGGGGCGAGCTGGCCCTGCAGCGCCGGCGCGGCTCGGTGGGCCGGGAGGCCGTCGCCTTCCCGCTGCTGGCCGGGGTGGAGACGGTCGGCCTCGTCCACCTGCAGCCCGCCGACCGTCCCTGGACGCCGCAGGAGCGCGCCGCGGCCGCGACGCTCGCCGCCGCGGCCGCGGTGGCCCTGCGGACCTCCCTCCGGTGCGAGGCGCTCCGGGCGGAGACGCTCCGCGACGACCGCTGCGGCGCCTACCGGCTCGCCTACCTGGCCGATCAGGCGTCGCGGGAGCTCGACCGGGGGCGGCGGTACGGCCGCAGGACGTCCCTGGCCGCGGTGGCGGTCGAGGCGATCGGCGCCGCCGGCGCGGAGCACCTCGCGGGCGCGGCGGAGGAGATCGACCGCGCGGTCGTCGCGGCGATCGCACGCGTCGTCCGGGAGGCCGACGTGCTCGCGCGCGCCGGACCAGGGGAGTTCCGCCTGCTGCTGCCGGAGACGGATCGGTTCGGCGCGCTCCGGATGCTGCGGCGCGCCGGGGAGGAGCTCCGCGCGCACCCCGCGCTCCTGCGCGCCCCGGCCCCGGGGCTGCGCCTCGCGCTCGGGGCGGCCACCGCCCCGGTCGACGGCGACGCGCCGCCCGCGCTGGAGGAGGCCTGCCGGGCGCGCCAGGAGGAGTACCGCGCCTCGCCGCTGCACGCGCTCCCGCGCTCCGGGGCCGACCTCGGGTTCTGGGAGCTGGTGGACGCATTGCTGGACCGCACCCCGCCCGGCGCCGCCTCGGCCGTGACGCGGTCCGGGTCCGCGCTCGTGGACGCCATCCAGGCCGAGGTCGGGCGCGAGATCGGCCGGACCGCGCGCGCGCGAGGCGTCGCCTACGTCGCGGCACCCACCGAGGCCGCCGCGAGGGCGCTGGTGACGGCCCTGCCCCGCCTCGAGGCGGCGGACCGCGCCGGCGACCTCGCCTCGCGCGTCCACCTGCTCTGCCCGCGGGGCGACGGCGCCGCGGGCGCGGCCGGGGAGCACCCGCTCGTCCGGCGCGTGGCGGTGGAGCCCGATCGTCGCCTGGAGCGGCGGCCGTTCCTGCTCTTCCTCTCCGAGCGGACCGCCTACGCGGCGCTCGGCGGCGTCGACGGGCCGCTCTTCCACACCGCCGACACGCCGCTCGTGGACCTGCTCGTGGCGCGCCTGCAGGCGCTGCACGATCTCCAGCCCGCCGAGGCCGCGTGAGCCCCGCGCCGGCCGCGACGATCCTGATCGCCGATCCCGATCCCGCCACGGCGGCGGCGCTCGGCCCGGCGCTGCGGCGGCAGGGATACCGGGTCCACGTGGCGCGCGACGGCTCCCGCGCGCTCCAGCTGGCCGTGCTCCGGGCGCCGGACCTGGTGCTGCTCGACGACGGGGTGCCGGTGGTGGGCGCGGGGACCGTGGCGCGGATCCTCCGCTCGAACCCGCGCACGAGCACCATCACGGTGCTGCGCACGGGGAGCGGCGCCCCCGCGCTCCGGGAGGAGCCGTACCTGCCCAAGCCGCTCGACCTCGACTCCGTCCTGGCGGCGGTCGGCGCCGCGCTGCGCGCGCGGGCCGGGCCGCCGACTCCCGGGACGGCGCTGGAGGGGCGCCTGGAGCAGGTGCCGCTGGTGGACCTCGTGCAGATGCTCGCCCTGAACCGCCGCACGGGGCGGCTGCTGCTCCGGAGCGAGGGCCCGCCGGCGCCGCACGGCGCGCCGCCGGTGGAGGTCCTGTTCGCCGAGGGGCGCGTCGTGGACGCGGCGGCGGAGCCCGTGGCCGGCGAG
>JAJYHA010000120.1 GCA_021784995.1 Myxococcales bacterium | reverse complement strand
CACGTGCCCGAGATCCTCGAGGCGCTGGCCGACGCGGGCGCGGCGGAGGTCGAGCTGCGCTTCGTCCCCGTCTCGGCGCCGCTCGCGCGCGGGATCCTGGCCACCTGCTTCGTGGAGGTGCCGGAGGAGTGGACCGAGGAGCGCCTGCGCCGGCTCTACGCCGACGCCTACGCCGGCGAGCCCTTCGTGCGCGTGCCGCGGGCCCGCCTGCCGCAGGTGGCGGCCGTCTCCGGCTCGAACCACGCCGAGGTGGGGGTGGTGGTGGGGGGCGCCGCGCGGGGGCGGCGCACCGCCGTGCTGCTCTCGGCGCTCGACAACCTGGTGAAGGGCGGCGCCGGCCAGGCCGTCCAGGGCATGAACCTCGCGCTGGGCCTCCCCGAGGCGGCCTCGCTCGACGACACGGGACCGTGGCCGCCATGACGAGCGTGGTCGTGAAGCTGGGGGGCGAGGTGGTCGCCTCGCCCGAGCTGGACTGCATCGCGGACGACGTGCGCGAGCTGGTGGGGGCGGGGCACCGCGTCACCCTGGTGCACGGCGGCGGACCCCAGGCCAGCGCGCTCCAGCGGCGCCTCGGGCTCGAGCCGCGGATGGTGGCGGGCAAGCGCGTCACCGATCCCCCGACGCTCGAGGTGATGAAGTACGTCGTGGCCGGACAGCTCAACGTGGACCTCTGCGCGCGCCTGCTGCGCCACGGCGTCCTGGGGGTGGGCCTGCACGGGGCGAGCGGGCACGTGATCCAGGCGCGTCGCCGGCCGCCGCGCCCCATGGCGGGCGCCGGCCCCGAGCCGGTCGACCTGGGGCTGGTGGGAGACGTGACCGGGTTCAACCTGGCGCTCCTGGGCGACCTGCAGGAGCGCGGCCTGGTCCCGGTGCTCGCCTGCCTGGGGTGCGATCGCGACGGCCAGCCGCTCAACATCAACGGCGACACGGTGGCGGGCCAGCTCGCGGGGGCGCTGCGCGCGGACGCCCTGGTGCTCGTCACGTCGACGCCGGGCGTGCTGCGCGACCTGCGCGACCCCTCCTCGCGGGTGGCGCGGATGACGCGGGCGGAGCTCGACCGCGGGATCGCCGACGGCTCGATCTCGGGCGGCATGATCCCGAAGCTGGAGGAGGGCTTCGCGGTCCTGGCGAGCGGCGCGCGCTCGGTGCTGATCGTCGGTCGGCTCGGCGCCGGCGACCTCCGGCGCGCGGTGCTGGAGCCCGGCGCGATCGGCACCGTGCTCGCCGACGGCGCTCGCTGACGCGCCGCGCCAGCGGCGGGAGGCGCGCTCGGGAGGGTGCCGCGCCGGCGCGCGCGGCCGATCTGTCCTCTTGCGGTGCGTCTGCGTTGCCTCGTAAGCTCGCCCGGCAGCCGCAGCCGAAGCCTTGTACCGCCATGGTGGCCGGTCCGTGCGCTCACGGGCCGAGTGGGGGCGAATGGCTCTTCTCGACGTGCGGGGCGTCACGCTTCACTTTCGCGGCGTCACCGCGCTCGCCGACGTGAGCTTCTCCGTCGAGCCGCGCTCGATCCACGCCATCATCGGGCCCAACGGGGCCGGCAAGACGAGCATGCTGAACTGCGTGAGCGGCGTGTACCGGCCGCAGCGCGGCCAGATCCAGTTCGAGGGGCGGGACATCACGCCCCTGCCGCCGTCGGCGCGCACGCGCCTCGGCATCGCGCGCACCTTCCAGAACATCGCCCTCTTCAAGGGCATGACGGCCCTCGACAACCTGCTCATCGGCCGCCACACGCACCAGCGCGTGGGCGTGCTGCGGGGCGGCGCGTACTGGGGCACGGCGCAGCGCGAGGAGATCGCGCACCGCGCCGTGGTCGAGGACCTGATCGACTTCCTCGAGATCCAGCACATCCGCAAGAAGGTGGTGGGGACGCTCTCCTACGGCCTCCAGAAGCGGGTGGAGCTGGCGCGGGCGCTCGCGCTCGAGCCGAAGCTCCTGCTGCTCGACGAGCCCATGGCGGGGATGAACGCCGAGGAGAAGGAGGACATGGCGCGCTTCGTGGTCGACGTGAACGAGGAGCGCGGCACGACCATCATCATGATCGAGCACGACATGGGCGTCGTGATGGACCTCTCGAGCCGGGTCACGGTGCTCGACTTCGGCGAGAAGATCGCGGACGGGCTGCCGGACGAGGTGCGCCAGCGCCCGGAGGTGCAGCGCGCGTACCTCGGCGAGCACCCCGGCGTCTTCCAGGAGACCGGCGGGTGAGCGCACTCGAGCGGCTGGAGGGCGTCGACACCTTTCCCAAGCTCCTGGTCCGGAACGCGGCCCGGTTCGGGCAGCGCACCGCCCTGCGCGAGAAGGAGTTCGGGATCTGGCAGTCCGTCACCTGGCAGGGGTACCTGGAGGCGGTCCGCGAGTTCTCCCTCGGCCTGACGGCGCTCGGCCTCGAGCGCGGCGGCAAGGTGGCCATCATCGGCGACAACCGGCCGGAGTGGGTGATGGCCGAGATCGCCGCCCAGGCGGCCGGGGCGGTGTCGGTGGGGCTCTACCAGGACTCGAACCTGAACGAGGTCGCCTACGTCATCGACCACTGCGACGCGAGCGTGGTGGTGGCGGAGGACCAGGAGCAGGTCGACAAGATCCTCGACATGTTCGAGAAGCTGCCCAAGGTCCGGCACGTGGTCTACACCGACCCGCGCGGGCTGCGCCGCTACCAGCACCCGGCGCTCATCTCCTTCGAGGACGTGCGCGCGCGCGGCCGCGCCGTCCACGCGTCCGAGCCGGCGCGCTTCGACGAGGCGGTGCGGCGCGGCGCCGCCGACGACGTGGCGATCATCTCCTACACCTCGGGGACCACGGGGTTCCCCAAGGGCGCCATGCTCTCGTTCCGCAACCTGCTGACCATGGCGCTCGCCCTGCACGAGGTGGACGCGAAGCGGGAGACGGACGAGTTCGTCTCCTTCCTGCCGCTGGCCTGGATCGGGGAGCAGATGATGGCGCTCTCCTCCGCGCTCGCCGTCGGCTTCACCGTCAACTTCCCCGAGCAGCCCGAGACGGTGATGGAGAACATCCGGGAGATCGGGCCCCACGTCATGTTCGCGCCGCCCCGCATCTGGGAGAACATCACCTCCTCGGTGCAGGTCCGCATCATGGACACCACGCCCTTCAAGCGCTTCCTCTACGAGCGCCTGATGCCGATCGGCACGCGCGTGGCCGACCTGCACTTCCAGAAGAGGCCGGTGCCGGCGGGGATGCGCCTCCTGCACTGGCTCGCGCACGTCCTCCTCTTCCGGGCGCTCAAGGACCGGCTCGGCCTCTCGAGGCTGCGCACCGCCTCCACCGGCGGCGCGGCGCTCGGGCCCGACGTGTTCCGCTTCTTCCACGGCATGGGGGTGCCGCTGAAGCAGATCTACGGCCAGACCGAGATCGCAGGCATCTCCTGCATCCACCGCGACGGGGACATCCAGTTCCACACCGTCGGGCAGCCCATCCCGGGCACCGAGGTGCGCATCTCGGAGAGCGGGGAGATCCTCTCGCGCAGCCCCTCCGTCTTCCTCGGCTACTACAAGAACGAGGCGGCGACGGGCGAGGCGGTCCGTGACACCTGGCTCCACTCCGGCGACGCCGGCCACCTCACCGCGGACGGCCACCTGGTGGTGATCGACCGCGTGAAGGACGTGATGCGGCTCGCCGACGGGACGCAGTTCTCGCCGCAGTTCATCGAGAACCGCCTCAAGTTCTCGCCCTACGTCAAGGAGGCGGTGGTCATGGGCAAGGAGCGGCCCTACCTCTCGGCGCTCCTGTGCATCGACATGGGCATCGTGGGGAAGTGGGCCGAGAACCACAAGATCGCCTACACGACCTACACCGACCTCTCGTCGAAGCCGCAGGTGTACGACCTGCTCGAGCGCGAGGTGGCGACGGTGAACGAGACGCTCCCGGCCGCGGCCCGGATCCACAAGTTCGTGCTCCTCTACAAGGAGCTCGACGCCGACGACGAGGAGCTGACGCGCACCCGC
>JAJYHA010000307.1 GCA_021784995.1 Myxococcales bacterium | reverse complement strand
CCCCGGGGTGCCGACCACCAGGTGGACGCCGGCCGCCAGCGCCCGCGCCTCGCGCCGCGGGTCGAGCCCGCCGACGCAGGCGACGACCGTCGCGCCGGCCGGCGCGAGGAGCCAGCCGAGCTCGCGCTGCACCTGGAGCGCCAGCTCGCGGGTCGGGGCGATCACCAGCCCGCGCGGCGGGCCGGCGGCGCCGAAGGCGGGCGCCTCGCCGAGCAGCGTCCGCGCCAGGACCAGGCCGAAGGCGACGGTCTTCCCCGAGCCGGTCCGGGAGGAGACGAGGAGGTCCCTGGCGCCGAGCGCCGGGTCCAGCACCGCCGCCTGGACCGGCGTCGGCTCGGCGTAGCCGCGGTCGGCGAGCGCCCGGGCGAGCGCCGGGTGGGCGCCGAGCGCGGTGAAGTCGGGGGGGCTCACCGGGGCGTTCTAGCAGGATCCGACGGAAACGCTATACCTACACGGCTGGTGTGTGTGCGACGGAAAATGCTTTGCCCTGCGCAGCCCCGGGTGTCTTGAATGCCGCCGCACGGTTCACCACCCTTGGAGGGGTTCCATGAAGCGCACCACCCAGCTCCTCGCCGCGGCCGCGATCGGTCTGATCGCGTCCCCGGCGCTCGCCACGAACGGCATGCGGATGACCGGCTTCGGGCCGGTGCAGGACGGCATGGGCGGCGTCGGCGTCGCCGCCACGCTCGACTCCAGCGCCATGATGTCCAACCCGGCCGGCATCTCCGACGTGGGCCGCCGCCTCGACGTGAGCGGCACGCTCTTCGTCCCGACGGTCAGCTTCAGCGCCGCCGGCGCCGGCTCCGGCAAGACCGAGGACTCGACCCGCGGCGCCTCGGTCATCCCCAACCTCGGGGTGGTGGTGCCGGTCGGCGGCGGGGTGACCCTCGGCCTCGGCGCCTTCGGCAGCTCGGGGATGGGGGTCGACTACCCGGCCGATCTCTACGGGAGCACCCTCTCCACCTCGTTCCAGGAGCTGGTCCTCACCCCGACCGTCGCCTGGAAGCCCTGCGCGCACCTCTCCTCCGGCCTCGCGCTCGACGTCGCCTGGGGGCAGATGAGCTACGCCGCCGCCTCGGCGATGGGCCAGGTGCCGCACGACACCGCCAACTCGCTCGGCCTCGGCGCGACCGTGGGCGTCAAGTTCACCCCGATCGAGCCGCTCTCCTTCGGCGTCTCCTACCAGACGCGGACCTGGTTCAAGGACTACGCCTTCTCGGTCGGCCCGCACACCGTCCAGATCCCCGGCGTGGGGTCGGCGCCGGTCCCCGGCGGCACCGACGAGCTGGCCTTCGACCAGCCGGCGGTCCTCTCCGGCGGCGTCGCCTGGCGCGCCGTCCCGTCGCTCCTCCTCGCCGCCGACGTGGAGTGGATCCAGTGGTCGGAGACGGTCGGCGCCAGCCAGCCGCGCTACGTGAACAACACCAACCTGACCGGGGCCATGCCGTTCGACATGAACTGGTCGGACCAGGTGGTGGTGAAGCTCGGCCTGGAGTGGTCGGTCGTCCCGGCCTGGAAGATCCGGCTCGGCTACGACTACGGGAAGATGCCGCTCGACGCCTCCCGCGCCTTCGAGAACATCGCCTTCCCCGCCCTCGCCGAGCACCACTTCTCCGGCGGCCTCGGCTGGGAGGTGACCGACGCCCTCGCGATCAACGCCTCGGTGACCTGGGCGCCCAAGGCGACCCTCTCCGGCGCCAACGCGTCGCAGGGGATCTCCTCCTACACCACGTCGATGTCCCAGGTGCAGGCCGACCTCGGGCTCGCCTGGAAGTTCTAGGGCCGGCGCCGCGTCCGCTCGCGCCGCCGATCGGCGGCCGGGCGGGCGCGGGTCGATGCTAGGATCCCCCCATGCCCACCACCGACCAGAACCTCGCCACCGCCTTCGCCGGCGAGAGCCAGGCCAACCGCAAGTACCTCGCCTTCGCCCGCGCCGCCGAGAAGGAGGGCCACCCGCAGATCGCCCGGCTCTTCCGCGCCGCCGCCGAGGCCGAGACGATCCACGCGCTCGCCCACTTCCAGAACCTGGGCGGCGTGGGCACCACGCTCCAGAACCTCAAGGAGGCGGTCGCCGGCGAGACCTACGAGTTCACCGAGATGTACCCGCCGATGGTCGCCCAGGCGACCGCCGAGGGGCACCGCGGGAAGACGATGCTCGGCTTCGCCGGCGAGGTGGAGAAGGTGCACGCGCGCCTCTTCCAGCAGGCGCTCGCGGCGCTGGAGGGCGGGAAGGACCTCTCGCGGATGGAGGTCTTCCTCTGCCCGGTCTGCGGCGACGTCGAGTTCGGCGAGCCGCCGGCGCGCTGCCCGGTCTGCGGGGCGCCCGCCGCGAAGTTCCAGAAGATCGCCTGACGGGCGCGCGGCGCCGCGCCGCCGGCGCGCCCGGGCTCACGGCCCCGGCCGGCGGTGCGGCACGCGCACCACGAACTCCGCCCCGGCGCCCGGCCGACTCGCGACCCTCAGCGTCCCGCCGAGGCTCTCGACCACGCGGCGCGAGATGGTGAGGCCGAGCCCGGTCCCGCGCCCGGGGCCCTTGGTCGTGAAGAAGGGGGTGAAGATCCTCGCCATCGCCTCCGGCGGGATCCCGGCGCCGTCGTCCTTCACGCCGAGGACGAGGTCCGCCCCGTCCCGGCGGCCGGCGATCCGCACGTGCCCCCCGCCGTCCGGGGCCGCCTCGATGGCGTTCTGGAGCAGGTTGGTCACGACCTGCTGGAACTCCTCCGGGACGCACTCCAGGGTCCCGTCGCCGGACAGATCGACCTCGACCCGGACGTCGCGGCCGGTGGCCGGCAGGACCAGCGCCACCGCGGTCCGGACCGCCTCCCACGCGTCCAGCGCCCCGCGCTCGCGCCGGTAGCCGGCGCGCCCGTACCGGCTCATGAGGGCGACCGTGCCGGCGATCCGCTCCAGCCCGGCGCGGGCGACGTCGAGCAGCTCGAGCGCCCGCGCGCCCGGCGCCGCCGCTCCCTCTCCCTCCCCGGCGGCCGCCGGGCCGGCGAGCGCGAGCAGCCGCCGGAGGTCGCGGTCCACGCCGGTGAGGGCGTTCTTGGCGTAGTTGAGGGGGTTGTTGATCTCGTGCGCGAGCCCGGCGGCGACCACCTCGAGCGACTCCATCCGCTGGGTGAGCACCAGCTCGGCGCTCTCCTCCCCGGCGCGCACCAGCCGGCGCGCCGAGATCAGCAGCTCGCGCGGGGCGAAGGGCTTGGCCAGGAAGACGTCGACGCCCGACTCGAGCCCCTGGAGGCGATCGTCGAGCGCGCCCCGCGCCGTCAGCATGACGATCGGGATCTGATGGGTCCGCGGATCGGCGCGCAGGCGCCGGGTCAGCTCGAGCCCGTCGAGCCCGGGCATCATGAGATCGGTCACCACCAGGTCGGGCCGCTCCCGGATCACCATCTCCAGCCCCGCGGCGCCGTCGGCCGCGGCCAGGATCTTGAACTCCCGCCGGAGCGTCAGGTGGACGAGCCGGGTGATCGCGGGGCTGTCCTCGATCACCACCGCGGTGTGGGGCCGCGCCTCCTCGTCCTGGTCCCGCTCGACCACCCGCCGCTCGGCCGCCTCCTCGATCTCCTGCAGGCGGGCGTCGCGCCGCCCGGCGATCCGGACCGCCCAGTCGGCGCCGTGCTCGGGGGCCACCCCGCCGGCCGGCGGCGTCGCGAGCGCGTCCGGCCGGAGGTGCCCTCTCCCCTTCCGGAGCCGGACGGTGAAGGCGGCGCCGCTCGCGCCGTCGCTCTCGGCCGCGATCGTCCCCCCGTGGAGCAGGACCATCTCCCGGGCCAGCGCGAGGCCGATGCCCGCTCCGCCGTGGCGCCGGGTCCCGGCCATGTCGACCTGGTAGAAGCGCTCGAAGATCCGGCGCGCCTGGTCGGGGGGGAACCCCGGGCCGTCGTCGACGACGCGCACCTCGACCTCGGCGGGCCGGTCGATCACCTCCACCGCGACGTGGCCGCCGGGCTGGGTGAACTTGATGGCGTTCGAGAGCAGGTTGAGGAAGACCCGCTCCAGCCGCTCCAGGTCGCACCAGACCGTGACCGGGCCGGCGACGTCCCGGGAACGATACTCGAGCCGGATCCCCTTCCGCTCGGCGAGGGGCCCGGTCTCGTCCACCAGGGCGCGGAGGAACAGGTCGAGGTCGTGCTCCGCCACCCGGAGGCGGAGGTGGCTCTCCTCCACCCGCGACAGATCGAGCAGATCGTCGATGAGCCGCAGCAGCTTGAGGGCGCTCCGGGACATGAGCTGGAAGGAGCTGCGCTGGGCGTCGGTGAGCGGGCCCATCTCCCCCTGCAGGAGGAGCTCGAGCGGGGTCAGGACCATCGCGAGCGGCGTGCGGAGCTCGTGGGTCATGTTCGCGAAGAAGCGCGTCTTGAACTGGTCGAGCTCCTGGAGCGCGGCGTTCGCCCGCGCGAGCCCGGCGGTCGCCTGCTCGAGCCGCACCCGCTGGGCGTGCTGCTCTCGCTGGGTGCGGAAGAGGAACGCCTGGCCCACCCCGGCGACCACCGCCATCGCCGCGAGGAAGGCGAGGTTCGAGGCGGCCGTCACCGGGGCGCCCACGGCGCCGCGGGCGAGGTTCGCCAGGACGAAGGTGGCGACGGTCGCGCCGTGGGTGGCGATCACGATCGGGACCGGCCAGACGAAGAGGAGCCCGGCGCCGGTGAGCGCGAGCGAGATGCCGGCGTAGTAGGGAGAGGCCATCCCGCCGGTCGCGGCGGTCATCGCCGCGATGCCGGCGGCGGTGAGCCACGCGAAGCCGGCCGTGGCCGCCGTGCTCCACCGGTCGAAGGCGGGCATCCAGGTGAACCGGAGGAGCGCCAGGGTGGCGATCACCACCGCACCGCGGGTCGCCCAGAGCCAGGCGAGGGTGTGCCCCGGGGCGCTCAGCAGGTCGAGCAGGCCGAAGGCCGGGTAGAGCGCGAGGACCATCCCGGACCCCGCGCGGAGCCCGCGCCGGTTCCGCTCCACGAGCCAGCGACGCCAGCCCTCCTCCAGCTCTGGCCCGGGGATCTCCACGCGCGGCTAGGACGGCACCAGCTCGAGGAACGGGTTGGCGCCGCTCGCCTCCTCGAGGATCCGGCCCTGCGCCCCCGGCGCCGCCGCCGCCCCGATCTCCAGCAGCTCCTCCCGCGTCCGGTAGATGAGGCTCCAGTCGAGGTGCCACTCCATCACCCAGCGGAAGGGGTGGTCGACCATGTTGGCGACCAGGAGCCGCCCCCCCGGCCGCGTCACCTCGGCGAGGCGCCGGGTGAGCACCACCGCCGTGGCGCGCTGGAAGTAGTCGAGGAGGCCGCAGGAGTAGACCAGGTCGAACTGGCCCAGCCCGGCGAAGAGCCGCGGATCGCGGAGGAGCCGCTTCACCGAGTCGTGGAGGAAGGTGAGGCGGAGGCGCCCGGGGAAGCGGACCGCGGCGGTGGCGTGGAGGCGGCGCCAGGCGTGCGCCAGCGCGTTCCGGTCCTGCTCGAAGAGCACGACCTCCAGCGGCGCCGGGAGCTCCTCGAGCCGCTGGAACAGCTCGAAGAGCTCCTGCGCGGGGCCGGCCGCGATCGACAGCACCCGGACCGGCTCGTGCGAGCCGGCCCGCCGCGCCAGGAGCGCGCCGAGCTGGTCTCGCACCAGATCCTTCCGGCAGCGCACGGCGAGCGGCGCGCGGGTCGCGACGAAGGCGAGCCCGGCGGCGCGGGCGAAGAGGGTCGGCCCCTCGAAGTGGCGCTCGTAGATGAAGTTCATCATCTCGTAGTCGCCCGGGTACCCGAAGGGCTTGCGGAGCGCCCGCTGGGCGGAGGGCGCGGCGAGGAGGTGCTCGTCGAGGTGGCGCAGGGACCACTGGCGGGCGCCGGGGTTCGCGAGGCCGCCCGGGACCTCCGCCAGGGCCGCGGCGATCGCCTCGGTCTGCGCGACCACGTCGGCCACGAAGCCGCCGCGGAGCCGCTCCACGAGCGCCGCGCGCGCCGGGTTGGGCGGGCCACCCAGCACCTCCCACGGCAGGGACGCCTCCAGCTCGCCGAGCTCGCGGCGGGCGTCCTCGAAGTGGAGCCGGAGCTCGGAGACGAGCGCCTGGAACCGCTCGCCCCCCGCGACGCGCCAGGGGCGCTGCGCCAGCTCGAGGCGCGGCGCCCCGGCCCCCCACCCGCGCACCGCGCGGAGCTGGTGGAGCTCCTCCACGTCGAGCAGGAAGTCCTGAAAGGAGGCGCCGATCACGGTCGCGCCGGCGTGCCTCCGGACCGAGCCGACCTTCACCACCCCCCGGAAGGCCTCGTGGTCGTCGAAGCGCAGGCTGAGCGGGAGGAGCTGGCCGGCGTCGATCGGGGCGCCGGCGGGCCAGCGGAAGGCGATCCCGCTCTGCGAGACGTCGTGGAGCGGGCAGTCGAGGGTCGCCCCCGCCAGCTCGCAGCGGACGCTGGCGGCGAGCGGGGCGAGATCCGCCGCCGAGTGGCGGTGGGGGCGGAAGAAGACCTGCCGCCCCTCCTGGCCCTCCAGGTCCTCGTACCTTCGGTGCGTGCTCCGGGCGCCGTCAGCTCGATCGACCCTCTCCATCGTCCCCTCCCTCTCCATCGCCTGCTCCCCGGGCGCCCCGCGCCCCGTCCCCGGCCACCGGCAGCGCCACCTCGAAGCGCGCCCCGCCGAGCGCGCCCCGCGTGGCGGCGATCCGGCCGCCGTGCCGCTCCACCACCAGCCGGGCCATGTAGAGCCCCATCCCCAGCCCGAGCTCTCCCTTGCCCGAGGCGAAGGGCTCGAAGAGCCGCTCCCGCAGCGACGGGGGGACGCCCGGGCCGTCGTCCTCGACGACCAGCTCGACCTCCCCGCCCGGGAGGATCCCCGCCCGGACGCCCACCGCGCCGCCGTCCCGGGTCGCCTGGAGCGCGTTGCGGATCAGGTTCACCAGGACCTGGGTGAGCTTCTGCCGGTCCGCCTGGAGCGGCGGGAGGTCCCGCGGGGCGACGACGTCGACGCGCCGCCGCCGGAAGGCCAGATCCATCCGCGAGATCGCGACCGCGTCGTCGACGAGCCGCCCCGGCTCGACCGTCCCGAGCGCCAGCTCGAGCGTCCCGCCGCGGGAGTACTCCCGGAGCGTCTGGAGGGTGTGGAGCAGGCCGTCCACCTGCGCGAGCCCGAGCCCCAGGAACTCGCGGAGGTCGCGGCCGACGTCGAGCTGCTGCAGCTCCCCCTCGGCGGCGCGCAGGCCGATGAGGACGTTCCGCAGATCGTGGGCGATGCCGGAGGCGAGCCGGCCGAGGGTGCTCACCCGCTCCAGGTGGAGCAGGGTCTCCTGCTGGGAGCGGAGGCGGTCCAGCGACCCCCGCAGCTCCTCCTCCCGCCGGGCCAGCAGCTCCACCAGGCGGCCGATGGTGCGCCGCTGCGCCACGAAGTCGCCCGCCTGCTCGATCGCCTGGAGGACGTCCGGCGGCTCCCACGGCTTGCGGAGGAACCGGAAGGCCTGGGCGCGGTTGATGGCCGACTCGAGCGCCTGCATGTCGGCGAAGGCGGTGATCACGATGCCGGCGACGTCCGGCCGGCGCGTCCGGAGCTCGGCGAGGAGGTCCACCCCGCTCATCCCGGGCATGCGCTGATCGGCCACCACCACGTCGAGCGGCACCGCGCCGGCGACCGCGACGGCGAGCGCCTCCTCGCCGGAGGAGGCCTGGTGGACGGTCCAGCGCCCCTCGAGGAGATCGCGCAGCACCCGGAGGTTGAAGGGCTCGTCGTCGACCAGCAGGATCCCGCCGGTCAGCGTGGGACCGACGCCCAGACGCTCGACGAGCGCCGTGATCCGCGGGTCCTGCTCGATGCCGTTCCCGGGCGACACACTCCGAGTATACCGACGGGGTCTCGAACATGGGAAGGGACCCGCCCGGGCCGGCACGTACTGTCGGTGCCTGTTGCTCCGCGTGCCGGTGGCGCCGGCGAGCCGGGCGCGGGGGCCCGCGACGGTCAGCCCGCCAGCGTGAACTCCCAGGAGCACCACGCGTCGTCCGGGTGCTCGTCGGGGGGGCAGGCGAGGCACCGGGTCCGGAGGCGCGGGTCGACCGCGCGGGCGAACTCGGCGTACTCCACGAGGCCGACGCTCTTGCAGGGGAAGGCCGGCAGCCCCTTCCGCCTCCTGGCCGACTGGACCCGACAGTCGCGCATCACGAAGACCGCGCGGGTGGCGGTCACCTCGATCGCCTCCTGGACGTTGAGCCGCGCGTAGAGCCGGTGCTCCAGGCACCGGAGGAGCGCCGGGATGCCGCCGCCCGGCTCGAGCCCGAGGCGCTCCAGGATCCGGGTCGCCTCGATGACCGTGAAGCGCTCCCAGGCGGCCCGGTCGGCCTCGATGGCGGCGTCCATCCCGTGAGCGCGCTCCACCGCCTGGAACCAGAGCCCGTCGTGCGCCAGCCAGTTCTTGGCGTCGTCGAGCGCGATCCGGACGAGCTCCTCCTTGTCGAGCGCCCGCAGCGCCGCGGCCGCCCGCCCGTCGGCGCTCTCCAGCTGGTCCCGTGCCATGGCCTCCTCCCCGTCCGCACCGCGTTCACGATGACCGATCCCGGCGTCCAGGAACCCCCTCCGGGCGTTCCCGTTCACCCGAGCCGGCCGTTCCCCGCGCGCCGATCCGCGTCTCCCCCATCGTCCGGGATCCGCAGCGAGGCCTGCGCCGGCGATGCTAGTACGAAGCGAGCGCTCCCTGCACCGCCCGAGTCCGGCGCAGAGGGGGCCGCGTTCGTCGAGCTCGTCCCGCCCGGCGGTCGCCCGGCCGCGGATCAGGCCCGGCCGTCACGCTCCGGCGGAGGGCGGCCACCGAGGGCGAGCGAGCCCTGCGCCGGCGCGAGCCGCGGGATCGGCGCCACGCACGACGGGTCGTCGACGGCCGCCGAGTTCACCCGGTCCGAGACGCGGAAGGCCTCGAGCCGGTCGTCCGGCGCCGGGCGCAGGAGGGAGAGGTCGGGCCGCTCGAGCCAGGCGCCGGCCTCGGCGGCGGTGAGGAGCGCCGGCATCCGATCGTGGACGGGGCGCACGGCGCCGCTGGCGGCGGTGGTCAGGACGACGAAGCCGCCGCCCGGCCCGTCGCGGTGGAGGCCGGCCATCAGCAAGGGCCCCTGCCCCGGGTGGAACCAGAGCGGCTCCCGCGCCCCCCGCCGTCCCTCCCACTCGAAGAAGCCGTCGGCGGGGACGACGCAGCGCCCGCCGGCGACCAGGGGGCGGAAGGTGGGGAGCCGCCCGGCCGTCTCGGCGCGCGCGTTGATCACGGGGCCCCGCGGCCCCTGGAGTCCCCAGGTGGCGGGGAGCAACCGGCGGCGGCCACCGACCACCCGGACGATCCAGCCCTGCTGCGTCGGGGCGAGGTTGTAGCGGGGCCGGAAGAGCGCGGCGTGCTCGGGCAGGAGGTCGGCGCCGAGGAGCGCCGCGAGCTCGTGGACGTCCCACCTGGCGAGGGTCATCCGGCCGCACATGGCGGGATCGTAGGGCCGATCCCGGCGCGCCACCAGGGAGACCTCCTCCTCGGCCACCTGGAACCCCGGCGACCGGGAGGCCCTCTCGGGGGCCCGGGGCGGATGGGGGTTGCGTCGATGGGCTTACGATCGTAATCCCATGGCGTGCGCTACTCCCTCGACCACAAGGCCCGGACGCGGCAGAAGATCCTCGGCGCCGCAGCACGGCGATTCCGGACGAAGGGGTTCCGCGCCGCGGGCGTCGACGAGGTGATGAAGGCGGCCGGGCTCACGGCGGGCGCGTTCTACGGCCACTTCGCGTCCAAGGACGCCCTGCTCGCCGAGGCGCTCCGCGCCTCCTTCCACGAGACGCGCGCGCGACTGCTCGCCGGCCTCGAGGCGCTCGAGGGCGTCCCGTGGCTTTGCGCCGTGGTCGGCCGTTACCTCAGCCGGGCGCATCGCGACGATCCGGCCAGCGGCTGCGCGCTGCCCGCGCTGGCGGCCGAGGTCGGGCGAGCGCGTGGCCGCCCGCGAGAGGCCATCGAGAGCTACGTCCGCCAGCTCGTGGCCGAGCTCGCGCCGCGGGCGCCTGCCGCGCCGGGGCTGTCGCCCGAGGACCGGGTCCTCGCGACCGTCGCGCTCCTGTCGGGCGCGCTGGCGCTCGCGCGGGCCGTCGAGGATCCGGAGCTCTCGGATCGGATCCTCCGTGCCGCGCGCAAACTGGCGGTGCCGGAGCCCGCCGATGCCGCCGCCGACGACCCGACGCGCGCGCCAGGAGTCGAGCGATGACCGCGGCCACCGGACCGGAACCCTGGCAGGCGACGGCGTGCATCCTCTGCTCGAGGAACTGCGGCGTCGAGGTGCAGACGGCGGACGGGAACCTGACCCGCATCCGCGGGGACAAACGCCATCCCGTCTCCGCTGGCTATCTCTGCCAGAAGGCCGCGCGGCTCGACCACTACCAGCGCCACGCCGACCGCCTCTCGAGCCCCCTCCGGCGGCGACCGGACGGCACGCACGAGCCGATCTCCTGGGAGACGGCGATCCGGGAGATCGCCGCGCGCATCGTCGCGATCCGAGACACCCACGGCGGCCGCGCGCTCGCCTACTACGGTGGCGGCGGCCAGGGGAACCACCTGGGTGGCGTGTACGGCCGCGGCCTCGTCGAGGCCATGCGCACGCGTTACCACTACTCCGCGCTCGCGCAGGAGAAGACGGGTGACTTCTGGGTGAACGGTCGGCTCTTCGGCCGGCAGACGTGCCACGTCGCCGAGGCCGTCGAGGAGGCGGAGGTCGTCGTCCTCATCGGCACGAACCCCTGGCAGGCGCACGGGATCCGGAACGCGCGCGACACCTTGCGCGCCGTGGCCGCGGATCCGGCGCGCACGCTGATCGTCATCGACCCCCGGCGGACGGAGGCGGCGGCGCTGGCGCGCATCCACCTGAGGCCGTCCCCCGGCACGGACGCGTTCCTCCTCGCGGCCATGCTCGCCGTGATGGTGCGAGAGGGGCTCGAAGATCGCCCCTTCCTCGAGGCGCGCACCCGCGGGTTCGACCGCGTCCGCGCCGCCCTGCTCGAGGTGCCCGTCGAGGCGTACGCACGCCGCGCGGGGGTGTCGGTCGAGGACGTCGTGCGCGTCGCGCGGCTCGTCGCAGGGGCGCGGAGCGCCTCGGTGCGCGTCGACCTCGGCCTCCAGCAGAGCCTGCACTCCACGCTGAACTCGTACCTCGAGAAGCTGCTGTTCCTCGTCCCGGGTCAGTTCGCGAAGCCCGGCTGCAACGCGCTCCACACGTTCCTGTTCCCGCTCATCGGCCACTCCGACCCGCCCGGCCCGGCCAGCCGGTCGTGGACGACCGCGATCACGGGGATCCCGGAGATCTCGAAGCTGTTCCCGCCCAACGTCCTGCCCGCCGAGATCGACACCGATCACCCGGGGCGCCTGCGCGCCCTCGTCGTGGATGGTGCGAACCCCGCGCTGACCGGGGCCGACGCGCAGGCCTACGCCCGCGCGCTCGCGCGGCTCGAGCTCCTCGTCGTGGTGGACGTCGCGTTCACCGAGACCGCGCGCTTCGCCCACTACGTGTTGCCGGCGTCCTCCCAGTTCGAGAAGTGGGAGACGACCTTCTACCAGATGGAGTTCCCCACGCAGGCGGCCCACCTCCGCGCGCCGGTCCTCCCGGCGGCACCGGGCACCCTGCCGGAGCCGGAGATGTACCGCCGGCTGCTCGTCGCCATGGGCGAGCTGCCGGCGCGGGGCTTCCCGGTGCTCCGCGCCATCGCGCGCGTGGACCGGCGCTGGCCCCGGGCCCGCCTGTTCCCGCTCGCGCTGGCGGCGCTCCTCCGGATGCGTCCCCGGCTCCGCAGGTACGCCGCGTTCGTCCTGCAGGACTCCCTCGGCCAGGCGCTGCCCGACGGCGCCGCCGCCACGGCGCCGCTCTGGGCGGCGGCCCTGCGGTACGCGCGCCAGCACGGCGACGCGGTGCGCCGCACCGAGCTCCGCGGCGATGGGGCCGACCTCGGCGAGGCGTTGTTCTCCCGGCTCCTGTCGGGCCGGTCGGGGGCGCTCCTCGGGACGGAGCGGTTCGACGACGTGTGGAGCAGGATCCGCCATCCCGATGGGCGGATTCACCTCGAGGTCCCGGAGATGCTGCAGGCGCTCGCGGCGCTCGCGACCGAGACCGACCAGCCCCGGGGCGAGGAGTTCCCGCTGGTGCTGATCGCCGGAGAGCGGCGCGCCTACAACGCGAACCAGATCTTCCGCGATCCCGCCTGGCGGAAGAGCGATCCGGATGGCGCGCTCCACGTGCACCCCGAGGACGCGGCGCGGCTCGGGCTGGTGCCCGGCGCGTGGGCGGTGTGCGAGTCCGCGAGAGGGCGAATCGACGTCCGGGTGGAGCTCTCCGACAGGCTCTTGCCCGGCATGGTCACGCTCCCGCACGGCTACGGCCAGCGATACCCGACGGCCGACGGCGGCCGCCGTGTCGTCGGCCCGATGGTGAACGAGCTCACCGACGCCGCGCACCGCGACCCGATCACGGCGACCCCGTATCACAAGTATGTCCGCGTCCGGGTCCGGCCAGCGCCATCGACCGAACGCGCGGCCGGCTCCGCCTGACGACGAGCCGGTGGGCGAGTCCGCGGGCGGCAGCCGATCCCTTCGCGCTCACCGCGAAGCGAGCGGGTCCGAGCTGCATCTCGACGATCGGCTCGCGCCCCCGTCGCGTCGGCGGAGCGCCGCGGTGAGGCCGGTCCCGGCGCCCCGCGGGTGCCGCCGACGGGGGACCGATCGCCGCCGCGGGCGCGGCGACGCGATCGACGGCCTTGCCGCCGCCCCGTGAACCTGAGCAGATCTGCGCCATGGCGACGCCGTGCCCCGTGTGCCACCAGCAGAACCGTGACGGCGCCCTTTACTGCGAGTTCTGCAAGACGGCCTTCTCCCGCGAGGGGGCGCAGCAGCAACGGGCCGGGGCCTCCCTGCCGGCGGCTCGACCGGGCGCGACGGGCGCTCCGGGACGGCCTCTCGACATGGCCCCCTCTCCGCCGAGCTCCGGTCGGGCGGCGCCTGCGTCGCCCTCGCCGGGGATGAGCGTCCCGCTGGTGGGGCTGGTGGCGCTCGCAAGCGCCAGCGTTGGCTACCTGACCCGGGGATTCGTCGGGGCGCAGTCTCCGCCAGCGTGCGTCGCCGGGTCGCCCTCGCCCGTCCCGCCCGCGCCGCTCGCGAGCCCCATCACCGCGCCGTCTCCGGCCCGGACGGCGGAGCCCCAGGTCGCCGCGCCCGCCGCGTCCGCCGTGGCTCCTGCGCCCGCCGTCGCTCCTGCTCCCGCGGTGGCGAACGTCGCGGCCCCGGGCCCCGGCGCGGTGGCGCCCGCCTCCACCGAAGCGCCGGGGGAACCCCAGGCGCCGGCCCCCAGGCAGATCGCCGTGTCGTACAGGGCCCTCGAGGGGCAGTCGCAGCGGATCATCATCCCGGTGAAGCTCAACGGCCGAGTGACGGCCGCGATGGCGCTCGACACGGGTGCGCCGGGGACCATCCTCTTCACTCCCCTGGCCGAGCGGCTGGGGGTGCTGGACGAGGGCTCGAACCGCCTGATGACCATCGCGGGCGGCATCGGCGGGCGGACCCTGGCGGTGCTGGTGGTCCTCGACTCGCTCTCGGTCGACGAGGCCCGCACCGAGTTCGTCCCCGCCACGGTCACCGCGCCCATGTCCGATGCCTTCGAGGGGCTGGTCGGGATGGATTTCCTCGCCGGCTACTCGGTGCACATCGACACGCAGCGGCACCGGCTCGTGCTCACCGAGCTGCCCGGGAGCGACGCCAGACCGGCCGGCCACGACGAGGGCTGGTGGCGGCACACCTTCTCGCAGCTGGGCGGCCAGGAGCGGCTCTGGCACCAGGTCCACCTCGCGCTCGCGGAGCGGGTCTCCCGCTCCGAGATCTCGGGCGACGGATCCGCGGAGCTGCTCGGCTTCGCCGCGCGGCAGGAGCGCGAGGCGAACGAGCTGGCGAGCAGGCTCGAGCGGTACGCGTCCAACCACTCCGTCCCCCGCGAGTGGCGGCGGGAGTGATCCAGGCCGACCGCGGGGCAGCGCCTGCTCGACGACAATTACACCTCCCCATCCCGAAGCCCGCCGGAAGGTGGCCCCGCACACCTTCGCGAGCCACCCCGTCCTGCGCGGCGTCTCGGTCAAGGCGGTCCAGGAGCTGCTCGGCCACGTGAGCATCGAGGGGACGCTCCGGTACGGCCCCTCCCCGGCGCCGACGTGAGGCGGGACGCCGTGAAGCTGCTCGACGCGCCGGCGGCGGTCGCCCACGGCGACCAGGCGGCAACGGAGCGGCCCTGTGGCGGCCGGAAACGGAAAGCCGCGGGGACCCAGGTGGTTACCGGGGCAAGATGGAGCGGGAAAAGGGACTTGAGGTTTGCCTGACAGTGAACGCTCACCGAGCGACAGTCCACGCCTTTCTGTCGTTTTGGCTCTCAGGACAGGCACTTCAATCCCGGAGCCCTTCCCCGCACTTCCCCCGTCTTCCCCGGTGATGCCCCGAGTTCCGGGAGACATACGGGAGACCCGGCGCGTGGGCTGGTCACGCTTCGTCCTTTCGCTACCCGTTCTCGTGCGCGAGTTGATGGACACGCTGGGGGGAGATCCCGATCAGCTCCCCGGCGTCGCGCACGCTCAGGTGCATGCCCTTCAGGAGCGTCCGCACGGCCTTCGCGGTCGTGTTCTGAGCCTTCTTGCTCTCGGCGGCGAGCCGTGCGCGGGCCGCACGGGCCTGGCGAAGAGCCCGCTGTGCATCAGCAGGGAGCTTGACCTCGTCCTTCAGCTCGACCCGGCGCGCCGCGGCATCGTCGTCCAGCGCAAGGCCGAGCGCCTCACGGATACGCCGCCGCGCCTCTGCGATGGTCCGTCCCTGGGTGATCGCCGCGGGCGCCTCCTTCACCTGTGCTACCCACCACCCCGTCTCGTCCCTCTCGTACCTCACCGTGTAGCTCGTCCGCATGGGTCCACCCGCTGTATCCACGTACCGCTCGGTTACACACGCCGGAGCCACCCCTTTCCGAGACATGGCTCCAGCTGCCGTTCGATGGCCCGGAGAGTTCCGGGCGCGAGGTCCTCGCCGCTATGGACCGGCACGACGGCCGTGCACGCTCCACATCGGACGATGACGTGGGAGCCCTTCTGTCGGACCTCCTCGCAGCCGAGCGCTCGCAAGGCGCGAAGGAGGTCCTTGGCTCTCACCGCTCAAGTATAGGGACGAAGCGCATATGTGTCTAGTCATTAGACACATGGATCGAGAAAGTCTTCACCGCGCCATGGAGTCCCTGGCAGAACCCGTTCGTCGAGCGAGTGATCGGCACCATCCGCCGCGAGTGTCTCGACAACGTCGTCGTCCTCGGCGAGCGCCACCTCCGGCGGCTCCTTGGCGACTACTTCGACCACTACCACCTTTGGCGCTGCCACCGCTCCCTCGCCATGGACTGCCGGAGCATCGACCCGTGCAAGGGCCCGAGCGCGGAGGTGTCGTAGCGGTCGCGGAAGCCGGCGGCCTCTATCGTCACTACGAGCGGCGCGCGGCCTGAGCCGATCCGGAGGGAGCAACGCTCCAACTCGGGCCCGGGGGCGGCCGCGCCCTGGGAAGGCGCGTACTCAGCGTGCCTTTGCGGTGGGGGCTCCAGCCCTCCAGCTACGGTCGAACACCTCACCTCGGTCTCTCGTCCCGAGGCCTGTTGGATCTCGCGATCTGGCTCTTCGGGACGAACAACCTCGAACGGCTCCGGGCAGGCACCGCGAGCTCAACGGGTCCGGCGGGGGAGGCGCGCGAAGAATCGAGCAGCGGACGCCGAGGTCGACTCGGTGAAGCGGCCTTGTGAGGAGCGAAGGCACGCCGGTCCACATCGACGCCGATCCAGAGCTGACCAAGAACGGCGGCGGTCGGGCTCGCTCCGGAGGGGGAGGAGCGCGAGCCGGGCCTCGAGCCCCGCTCCACCGCTCATCGGGCGAGCTGGAACGGCGGCGGCTCGCGCATCGCCGGGTCGCAGAAGCGGTACACCGCGCCGTCGAGCTCCTCGACGGGCGGCAGCACCCCCATGTGCTCGTAGGTGCGGATGAGCTTCCGGTAGTCCGCATGCAGCACCGAGGGGGCGCGCCCGGGCGGCGGAACCGTCTGGGTCAACCGCTCCACGCACTTCGAGAAGAAGCGCCGCCCCTGCTCGAAGCCGCTTCCCCAGAGCTCGGCGCAGATGTCGGGGACGATCGGAAATCCGAGCGCGCGCGCCGCACTCCGCGTCTCGCCGTCGTCGAACTCGATGAGCGGCTGGATCCGCGTCACCGTCTTCCCCGGGATCCCCATGTCGCTCCTCGGGTACGGGGGAGAAGGCCGACAGGCTCATCCGCAGGAGCGCGTAAAGCGGCGGGTTGCTCGCCTTCAGCTCCTTCCAGTGGGTCCCCTCGGTAAAGAGGAGCTGCGTCTGCAGGATGTACGCGGCGTCCCAGCGCGTGAACGCGATGCAGACGAGCGCGCCGTCCGCCCCGGGATCGCGCGCGAGGTGGCTCAGCAGGGCGTCCATCTTGGTCCGGTAGCACCAGCGGCACGGCGCGGTGAGCTCGCCCATCCGATCGTGATCGAAGCCGGGCGGCAGCGCGACGGTGGTGTGCGCGTACCCGCCCGCGGTCCAGTACTCGATGGACTCGCGGTTGAGCTCGATCTGCCGTTCGAGGAGCCGCCGGCTGTCGCCGTCGAAGCGCGGGACGAACCGCTCCGGCTCGTAGACCCAGCCCGGCACGGGCGCGGTGATCATCTCCAGGCGGAGGTCGCGCCGCTCCCGTTCCCGGTACCGGAGCAGCAGGTGCGCCAGGACCCCGACGTCCTTGCCGCCCGACATCGCGACGACCACGTGATCCCTGCCGAGCGGCAGGAGGTCGAAATCGTCCACCGTCTTCTTGAACTTGCCGTACTCCGTCTCGAGCATCGCGTCCCCACTCGCCTCCTGAGACGACACATCCCCGGCCCGGTCGCAGGAGCGACCAGGAGGCGTCGGCTGGTGATGTGGTGCGCGGCGACCGCGCTAGCTCGGGATCGCCGCTGCTGCGGCCTCGAGCCGCTTCTGCAGCCCCTCGCTGATCCCGACGAGCGGCAGGCGCTGCATCGGCGACCGGATGACCCCCTCCCGCGCGAGGAGCCACTTGAGCGGGCCAGGGTTGGACTCCTCGAACAGGAGCTTGATGAGCGGGAGCAGCCGGAGGAACCGACGGCGCGCGGCGACGAGGTCGCCGGCCTGCATCTCCTCGAACAGGCGCACGTACTCCCCGGTCCGGACGTTCGCGGCGGCGAGGATCCCGCCGTTCCCGCCGCAGGCGAGCGAGGCGAGGAGGAGCGCGTCCTCCCCGCAGAGGATCGCCTTCTTGCACCACGTCACGAGGTCGAGGGTGTTGTTGAGGGCCCCCGTGCTCTCCTTGAGGCCCACCACGTTCTCCAGCCCGAGCACGGCCTTGAGGGTGGCGGGCTCCATGGCGACGCCCGTGCGGTACGGGATGTTGTAGCAGATGAGCGGCAGGCCCACGGCCGCGACCCGCGTGAAGTGCTCGACGATCCCGGCCTGAGACGGCCGGTTGTAGTACGGCACCACCACGAGCGCGGCGTCGACGCCGAGGGCGCCCGCGCGCCGGGTCTGCTCGACGGTCGAGGCGGTGTCGTTCGTCCCGGTGCCGAGGAGGACGCGGCCGCGCCCCTTGGTCTCCTCGAGGGCGATGGCGGTGAGCTTCTCGACCTCGTCCCAGTCCACCGTCGGCGACTCGCCCGTCGTGCCGTTCACGACGATGCCGTGGGCGCGCCCGGCCAGGATCGTGCGGACGAGGCTGCGGAACGACTCGTAGTCAACGGCGCCATCCGCGGTGAACGGCGTGATGGGAGGGACGAAGATTCCGGAGTATTGGGCGGGCGTCATCGGGCGGTCCTCGAGCGAGAGTCAGTCGCGGCGGAACGTCGGGCGGCGATGATAGTGCAAATCAGACAGCGCCTGCTCAATCACGCGCGCTGCGGGTCACTCGGCCACCGGTCGCAGCGACGCCGGGGACGCCGACGCCGGCGGGGCACGCTTGGGCGTCCCCGCGAAGGCGATGGGCAGCTCGGGCGCGACCGCGCCCACGAGCGCGCCCGCCACCGCGCACGCGGCCCCGAGGGGCCAGTACACCCGGCCGCCTGCGAGGAACGCCCCGCCGAGCCCCGCCCCGACGACGACCGCGGCGTTCATCGCGAACGCGTTGAGGCTCATGACGGTGCCCCGGCGCTGTGGGAGGCGGCTGACGACGAGGGCCGAGAGCGACGCCATCCCGAACCCGACCGCGACGCTCCACAGGACGTGCGCCGCGACCGTTACGGCGAGGCTGACGGTGAGCGAGGTGGCGAGGACGCCCGCCGCGGCGCACAGGGCGGCGATCCGGACGACGCGCACCTTGCCGTGCCGATCTCCCGCTCTGCCGCCGACGACGCTGCCCACGAGGTTCCCGATGCCGCCCGCCAGCACGTAGAGGCCCACGGCGCCGATCGAGGCCCCGAAGGCGTCGTGGTACAGGGCGCCGATGAAGGCGAAGAGGCCGAACAGCGACAGGTTCCACAGGAACGTCGCCGCGAGTGCTCGACGACAATTACACCTCCCCACCGCATTGCCTCGCTTCGGTT
>JAJYHA010000489.1 GCA_021784995.1 Myxococcales bacterium | reverse complement strand
GCACGTCCTCCACCACGTTCGCCACCTTCTGGGCGCGGGTGCGGACCATCTTCTCGTGGTTCATGCCGTCGTAGGAGACCATGCCCGTCAGCGAGTCCTTCTCGAGGCCGCCGATGCGGTGCTCGAGGCCGGCGGTGCCCGGGACGGCCCACGGCCGGATCAGCTTCTCGTCGCGGAGGTACGGCATGAACTTGCCGCCCTCGTAGTTCGGCTTGGTCTGGTAGCTGATCTTGATGGGCTTGAGCTCGCCGTCGTCCGGGATGCGGAACGGCTCGGAGCCGAAGCCGAGGAAGCCGTCGGTGAGCAGCAGCACCGGCGTCATCCACTTGGTCGCGATCCGCACCGCCTCGATGGCGCTGTAGAAGCAGTCCCCCGGGCTCTTCGCCGCCAGGATCGGCATCGGCGCCTCGCCGTGGCGTCCGAAGAGCGCCATCAGGAGGTCGGCCTGTTCGGTCTTGGTGGGCATCCCGGTGGAGGGACCGCCGCGCTGCACGTTCACGATGACGAGCGGCAGCTCGGCGATGACGGCCAGGCCCATCATCTCCGACTTGAGCGCCAGGCCCGGGCCCGAGGTGGTGGTGACCGCGATCGCGCCGCCGAAGGAGGCGCCGATGGCGGAGCCGATGCCCGCGATCTCGTCCTCGGCCTGGAACGTGACGACGTTCATCTCCTTGAAGTAGGAGGACTCCTGGAGGATCTCGGTGGCGGGCGTGATGGGGTAGCTGCCGATGAAGACCTGCCGACCCGAGAGCTTGGCCGAGACGGCGAGGCCGAGCGCGGTGGCCTGGTTACCGGTCACGTTCCGGTAGAGGCCGGGCTTCAGCTTCGCGGCCGGGACCTGGTACGTGTTGGCGAAGAGCTCGGTCGTCTCGCCGAAGTCGTACCCGGCGCGGAAGACCTTGGTGTTCGCCTCGGCGAACTGCGGCTTCTTGGCGAACTTCTCCCGGATGGACTCGAGCTGGTGCTCGAGGGGGCGCCCGTAGAGGAAGTACAGCATGCCGAGCGCGAAGTAGTTCTTGGAGCGCGCCACCTCCTTCGAGGAGAGGCCGGAGCCCGCCAGGGCGTGCTCGGTCATGGCGTTCATGTCCACCTTGACCAGCTTGTAGCTGCGCCGCAGCGACTCGTCCTCGATCGGGTTGGTCTTGTACTGCGCCTTCTCCAGGTTCGCCTCGTTGAAGGCGCCGGTGTTCACGATGAGCATCCCGCCGGGGCGGAGATCCTGCAGGTTCGTCTTCAGGGCGGCCGGGTTCATGGCCACGAGCACGTCGGGCGCGTCGCCGGGCGTGTAGACGGTCCTGCCGCCGAAGTGGACCTGATAGCCGGAGACGCCCGCCAGCGAGCCGGCCGGGGCGCGGATCTCGGCGGGGAAGTCCGGGAACGTCGCGAGGTCGTTGCCGGCGAGCGCGGAGGCCTTGGTGAACTCCGACCCGGTGAGTTGCATGCCGTCGCCGGAGTCACCGACGAACCGGATGGTGACGCTGTCGACCTGCTCGACCGGACGCTTCGTGCCCGCCGAGGTGGTTTGCGTGGACATGTCGCCCTGTATCTCCTTTGAGACGAGACGTGCCGACCGGATCAGACGGGCCCGCTGTCGGCGAAGGACCCCGCTCTCCACGGGGTCCGGCGAGCCCATCGGAATGAGAGCCCGGCCATGGACCGGGATTGCATCGAGGGTCCAAAAAAAGGGTGTCCCTTATCCTCTCTGCGGGCCGCCCTGTCAAGGGTCGCCGGGCTCCGCCATCCGGGCGCAAAGCCTCTGTGACGACGAGATATTCTCGCGATCTTTTCGCCTTTGATCCGGCTCAAGACACCATGCCGCACCCCGGCCGAGCGGGGTACGTTCCGAGACGCGGCCGGGGCACGATACTCGTGCTCCACCCTTCAGCCCGGCGGGAAGATCTTCCCCGGGTTGAGGAGGCCGAGCGGGTCGAAGAAGGTCTTGAGGCGGCGCTGGAGGGCGACCAGCTCCGGCCCCTGCTCGTACTCGAGGAAGTCGCGCTTGGCGAGGCCGACACCGTGCTCGCCGGTGATGGTGCCGCCCAGGTCGACGGCGGCGCGGAGCACGTCGGCCACCGCGGCGGAGACACGGGGGCGCTCCTCCTCGCGGTCGAAGAGGATGTTGACGTGGAGGTTGCCGTCGCCGGCGTGCCCGTACGTGGTGACCAGGAACCCGTGGCGCGCGCCGACGGCGCGGCTGCGCCGGACCATCTCCGGGATGGCGGAGCGCGGCACGGCCACGTCCTCGCTCAGCTTGAGCGGGTGGAGCTGGCGCAGCGTGACGGAGAGGTACTTGCGCGTCTCCCAGATCGCCCGCCGCTGCGCCTCGTCCTGGGCGACGATCACCTCTCCGGACGCATCCGCCTGCACCAGGTCCGCCACCCGGACGATCTCGGCGAAGACGGCCTCCGCGTCGCTGCCGTCGGTCTCGACCAGGACCGCGGCGCCGGCCCCGGCGGGGAAGCGGAAGGCGGTCGCGGCGCGGGCGCAGGCCTGCAGCGCGACGTCGTCCACCAGCTCCAGGCAGCGCGGGACGACCCCCGCGGCCAGGACTCGCGAGACGGCGCGCGCCGCGTCGTCCACCGCCCGGAAGAGCACCAGCGCCGTCGACACGTGCCGGGGCAGCGGCAGCAGCTTGACCGTGATCTCCGTCACCACCCCGAGCGTCCCCTCGCTTCCCACCAGCAGCGCGGTCAAGTCGTACCCGGCCACGCCCTTGATGGTGCGCCGCCCGGTCCGGAGGATCTCCCCGGTGGACAGGACGACCTCGAGCCCCAGGACGTACTCGCGGGTGACGCCGTACTTGAGCGCGCGCGGCCCCCCCGCGTTCATCGCCACGTTCCCGCCCATCGAGCAGAGGTCGGCCGAGTTGGGGTCGGGTGGGTAGAAGAGCCCCCGGCGCTCCACCTCGGCCTGGAAGACACCGGTGATCACCCCCGGCTGCACGCGCGCCGTGAGATCCTCGGTCCGGATCTCGACGATGCGGTTCATCCGCTCCAGCGAGAGCGCGATCCCACCCTCCACCGCGAGCGAGCCGCCCGCCTTCCCGCTGCGGGCGCCGACCGGGACCACCGGCAGGCGGTGGCGGGCGGCGATGGCCAGCACCTCCCTCACCTCGGCCGCGCCGTCGGGCAGCACCACCACGTCCGGCGGGTAGGTGCCGAGGTCGGCCTCGTCGCGCCCGTACACCTCGCGCCGCTCGGGGTCGACCGACACGTTCCCGGGCCCGACCGCCGCCCGCAACGCGTCGACCGCCGCCGCGGGCGCGCCGGCCCGCGCGCCGCTCCCCTCGCTCATCCGAAGACCTCCACGTTGGCGCCGGTCATCGCGGCCGGCGCCTCCCGGGCGCACCAGGCGACCACCCGGGCCACCTCGCTCGCCGGCATCCCGGGGCCGTACGGCGTCCGCCGCAGCATCTCGGTGTCGACGCTGCCCGGCGAGACGGCCAGGCACTGGACGCCGTGCGCCCGCAGCTCCTCGGCCAGGCACTTCGTCAGGCCGATCAGCCCCCACTTCGACGCGTTGTAGGCGCTGGCGCGCTCGCTGCCGACGGTCCCCGAGACCGACGCCACGTTCACGATGCGCCCCCGGCGGCGCGCCTTCATGCCCGGGACCACGGCGCGCGCGCACAGGAACGCGCCGGTCAGGTTCACGTCCAGGACGGCCCTCCACCGCGCCGGCGAGAGCTCCTCGACCAGGCCTCGCTCCAGGATCCCGGCGTTGTTGACGAGCACGTCGCACGGCCCCAGGGCGCGCTCGTGGGCGGCGAGCAGCCGCGCCACGTCCTCCTCGCGCGCCACGTCGCCCCGCACGGCCAGCGCGGCGTCGCCCTCCGCGACGACGCGCTCGAGGTCGGCGCCCGTCCGGCCGAAGACGGTGACCCGCGCACCGGCGGCCGCCAGCGCCCGCGCGGTGGCCGCCCCGATGCCACGGCCGCCGCCGGTCACGATGGCGGTCCAGGGCGCCCCGCCCGCGATCACCGGC
>JAJYHA010000041.1 GCA_021784995.1 Myxococcales bacterium | reverse complement strand
CGCTGCCCCTCCGCCCGCCGCGCCTTCCGCTCGCGCTGGCGCGCCAGGAAGCCGGTCTTGCGCCGCTCCGCGTGGATCTCCTCCGCGGTCGGGCGCGGCGCCGGCGTCGGCCGCTCGCGGCGCGCGGGCGCCAGGCTCCACCAGAACAGGCGCTTCACCACCAGCGTCGCGTAGGCGCCGGGCGGCAGCGTGAAGGCCACGTTCACCCGCAGCCGGTCCCGGTTCAGCTCGTCGGGCCGTGCCTCGCCGACCCGGAGCTTGCCGGGGACCACGAGCAGCGGCCGCTCCTCCGGGTCGAAGTGGATCTGCGGCGCATCCGGGACGCGCAGGCTGTCGAGCGTCATGTCCTCGCGCGCGAGGACCGAGAGCGCCGCCCGCTCCACCTGCGGGTCGTCGAAGCGCGTGGCGGGCGCGAGCAGGGGGAAGGTGCGGCCCCGCAGCGCGCGGGCCTGCTCCGCGTCGAGGGAGCGCGGGAAGAGGAGGGTCCCCGCCTGGTAGCGGATCGGCGCGAGCCGCTCGATGCCGACCAGGCCGCGCAGGTACTGCTTCACGCCCTCGTTCCAGAGCCAGCTCTGGTAGGCGAAGACCTGGAGCGCCCGCCAGCGCGGCTCGGTGCGGAGGAAGGCGCCCAGGTGGTCGGTCGGATGCAGGCGGAGCCAGCGCAGCACGGGGGCGTAGCGCTCGGCTCCCGGGTAGGGGTTCCTGAGCTCCCACTCCCCCCAGTGCTCCTTCCAGAACCCCTTCACCCGGGCGTCGTCGCTGCGGTCCAGCGCGCTCGGCCGGGCCATGTGGTTGCGCAGCGCGGCCTCGGCGTCGCCGCGCATGAGGTCCTTCACCAGGAAGCCCTGCCCGTGCTTGAGGGCGCCGAAGCGCTGGGAGTCGAAGTAGTTCACCACCCCGATCCGCTGGACCTCGGCGACCGAGGCCGGGAGCCGCGCCAGGTCCTCCTCCCCGAGATCGCGCACGGTCACCGCGAAGCGGTTGGAGGTCGTGTTCGCGGCCGTGAGGGGCGCCGCGGTGCGGCCGAGCGGCTTCAGGCGCAGGTCGGGCTCCTGCAGCTCCACCGGCTTGCCGCGGACCGCCACCACCTGCGTCGTCCGCCCCTGCTTGTCCTTCAGCCCGCAGTAGGAGACGTCGGCCGGCTGGACGTGGGCGCGGGCGCAGATGCGCTCCACCGCCTCGAAGGTGGAGAGCTTCTGCTTGTCCATCAGGTAGACGAACCAGGCCCCGCGCGGAGCCGGGTCGAACCGCCACGACTCCGTGACGGAGAAGTCCTCCGGCCGCTGCTTGAGCTTCATCGGACGTCTCGGAACGCGACGGACCCGCCGGTCAGGCGGCCCTCTTCTCCCGGTAGAAGAGGATGATGGTCAGGCAGTGGAACTCGTTGTCCGAGGACTGGCGGACCACGCGGTCCACGATCTCGAAGTCGGCGTTCGAGCGCAGCCAGCGCGTGATGCTCTCGCCCAGCTCCTCACGCTCCTTGGCCTTGGTGGCCGAGAAGACCTTCACTCCCGTGAACTGCGCGCCGCTCCCGTCGAACCCATTCACGCCATGACCCCCGCGGGCGAACCTGGCGAGTATGGCACGCGCTTTTTCACCCTGTCAAAGGATCGCGATCGCAACCGTTGATATCGCCTGAGGAAAAGTCGGCGCGGTCCGATGGGCGCCGGCACCGGGGGACACCCCGGCCTCCCCGCGCGAGAGGAGTCCGGGCGGCTTTGCAGGGCGCGTCCGGCGTGGTATCCGCCCCTCCATGCTGATCGACCTCCATGTCCACACCCACCACTCGCCGGGCTGTGCGCTCACGCCGCGCGACGTCGTCCGACGCGCCCGGGAGGCCGGGCTCGACGGCGTCGTCGTCACCGACACCAACACGCTCGACGGGCTGGAGGAGGTGCGCGCCGCCGGGCGCGAGGAGGGGTTCCTGGCGCTGTGCGGGGTGGAACTGGTGACCGACCGCGGCCACTACCTCTGCTACTTCCCCGATCCGGCCCGCGTCCCGGCGCCGCCGCAGATGTTCGGGACCACGCCCTGGCCTGCGCGCGAGGTCGTGCAGCGCGTCCACGACCTCGGCGGCGCGGTGGTGGCGGCGCACCCGTACGACAAGTCGATCGAGCGGCCCAGCGGCGACTTCATCTTCACGCTGGACGGCCTCGCCGCGCTCGAGGGCCTGAACGCCCGGCGGAGGGGACCGTCCAACGACCTCGCCGTGGAGGCG
Source organism: Myxococcales bacterium (assembly GCA_021784995.1). The sequence continues at coordinate 1,774 of JAJYHA010000041.1, read as the reverse complement.
GCCGATCACATGAGCCTGCCCTGCGTGGGGGGGTCGGGCGCGCACCCGACCCTCGACGACATCGGCAAGGCGGCGACGCTCTTCCGGGCCCCCGTCGCGAGCGAGGAGGACCTCGTGCGGCAGCTCCGGGCCGGACACGTCTACTGCGTCGCGATAGGGGTCACGCCCATGGCGGACGGCGGGCCGCGCGGCTCCAGGACTGGCGGGGAGCGGCGGGGCGGCGAGCGCCGGGGCGGAGAGCGTCCCCGCGGCGGGCGAGAGCCGCGGCGCGACCGGCGCTGAGCGATCAATAGGATCCGGCCGGCGCTTGCCAGCGCACCAGCCTGCCGTCGCGCAGGGAGGCGGTGCGCTTGCCGCCCGACCACGACCACTCCTCGGTCCCCGCCGGGCGATCGACCACCTTCTTCTCCGGGTAGCCCCAGGCCATCTCGAGCGCCGCTGGCGTCATGCCCTCGGACGGCCGCTTGAGCGCGATGGCGGCGCGCTGCGCCTCCGGCAACGCCCGGAACTCCGCGCTGCGGTCCTCCGTCCCGAGGAGGCGATCGATCTCGGCGCGCGCCGCCTCCGCGGTGGCCACCGTCTGCGGGAGCACCAGGATGCCGGGGCGGGTATCTCCCGGCACGTCCAGGTAGACCCAGGGATGATAGCGCGGCGTCGTGACGACGCGCGTGGCGATGATCCACCCGGTGGGGAACTCCACGGCCCGGATCCGCAGCGGGGTCCCCGGCAGCAGCACGCCATCCGGCATGGGCGGCGGCGTCGGAGTGCCGTCGGGGCTCTCGAGGAGATCGAGCTCGTCGCGGGGCACGTCGGTCACGAGGCGCCGGGTGTCGTCGCCGAAGAAGGGGCCGACGAAGAGCGCCACCCGTGCGTGGCGGCGCTGGCCCTCCAGCTCCCGCGCGGTCCGCGCGCGCTCGCTCTCGGGTACGGTGACCCGGGGAGCGCAGCCCGCGGCGGCCAGGGTCGCGGCGACGAGGAGCGGTGCGAGCAGGGACGGGGCGGGCGAGCGGCGCATGGGCGCCTCTCTACCGCACCCGCCCGCGGCGCGACAAGCGGCGCGCGTGCTGGCCGGGGAGGGTACAATCACCCCGTGGCCACGGTGGGCGAGAACGCGCGCGCCGTCCTGGAACGGCGCTACCTGCTGCGCGACGACGCCGGCCGGGTCGTCGAGACCACGGCCGGGCTGTGGCGCCGGGTGGCCGGGGCGCTGGCGCTGGCGGAGGCGCCGGCCCGGCGCGGCCGCTGGGCCGAGCGCTTCGAGGCGCGCCTTTCGGCCCTGGAGATCCTCCCGAACTCGCCCACCCTCATGAACGCCGGGCGCGACCGCGGGCAGCTCGCCGCCTGCTTCGTGCTGCCGGTCGACGACGACCTGGCGTCGATCTTCGACGCGCTGAAGTGGGCCGCGCTCATCCACCAGTCGGGCGGCGGGACGGGGTTCTCCTTCTCCCGGCTGCGTCCTGCCGGCGACCTGGTCCGGACCACGCACGGGGTCGCCAGCGGACCGGTCTCTTTCATGCGCGTCTTCGACGCCGCGACCGAGACCATCAAGCAGGGGGGCGTCCGGCGGGGCGCCAACATGGCCGTCCTCCGCGTCGATCACCCGGACGTGCTGCAGTTCGTCGACGCGAAGCGCGGCCCCGGCCTGGAGAACTTCAACCTCTCGGTGGCGGCCACCGACGACTGCATGCGGGCCGCCGCAGAGGGCGCGCGGTGGCCGCTCCGGCACCCGCGCTCCGGCGCCGTGGTGGCGGAGGTGGACGCCCGCGCGCTGCTC
>JAJYHA010000357.1 GCA_021784995.1 Myxococcales bacterium | reverse complement strand
GTTCCTCGCCGGCCCGAACTTCGAGGGCGAGGCGATCCTCACGGCCGAGCTGGACCTGGACGACGTGGTCCGCGGCAAGTTCGACTTCGACGTCACGGGTCACTACGCGCGCCCGGACGTCTTCCGCCTGCTCGTGAACGAGGCGCCGACGCCCGCCGTCTCGTTCCGGGGGCAGCGCGCGGAGGAGGAGGAGGCATGGAGCTCGGCCTCGAGCACAAGATCGTCCTGATCACGGGGGGCAGCAAGGGCATCGGCCTCGCCTGTGCCGCGGGGTTCGCGGCCGAGGGGGCGCGCGTCGTCATCGCCTCTCGCAGCCCCGAGCACCTGACCGAGGCGACGGCGGCGCTGGCCGCGAAGGGGCACGCGGTCGAGCGCGCCGAGGCGGATCTCCGCCGACCGGAGAGCGCGGCACGGCTGGTGGCCGACGTCGAGGAGCGCCTCGGACCGGTGGACGTCCTCGTGAACTCGGCGGGCGCGGCGCGGCGGTACGCCCCCGCGGAGCTGAGCGCCCAGGCCTGGCACGACGCGATGGAGGCCAAGTACTTCACCTACATGCACGCCACCCAGGCGGTCCTGCCGCGCATGATCGCGCGCCGGAGCGGCGTGGTCGTCAACGTGATCGGGCAGGGCGGCAAGGTCGCGGGGCCGAACCACCTCCCGGGGGGCGCCGCCAACTCGGCCCTGATGCTCGCCACGGCCGGGCTCGCGGCGGCGCACGCCCGCGACGGCATCCGGGTGGTGGCGGTGAACCCGGCCACCACCCTGACCGAGCGGGCGCGCGGGGCGTTCGAGGCGGAGGCGCGCCGCGCGGGGATCACCGAGGCGGAGGCGCGTCGGGCGGCCGAGGCGCGGGTCCCGCTCGGGCGCTTCGCGCTGCCGGAGGAGGTCGCCTCGGTCGTGGTCTTCCTGGCGTCGGCGCGGGCGAGCTACGTGACGGGCGCCACCCTCTCCCTGGACGGCGGCGCGGCGGCCACGGTCGTCTAGCGGCGCGTGGACGCGGCGGACCTCGAGAGCTTCCGGAGGCACCATGCGGATCGTGATCCTGTCCACCATGCTCGCGGACCGTCTCGGGACGGGCGAGTGGGGCTTCTCCGCGCTGGTCGAGGGCGAGGGGTTCCGGCTGCTCTTCGACACCGGCGGCAGGCCGGACACGGTCCTGCGCAACGCGGAGGCGCTCGGGATCGACCTGGCCCCCATCGGCGACGTGGTGCTCTCGCACGGCCACTGGGACCACACCGGCGGGCTGGTCGCGCTCCGCCGCGCCCTGCGCGAGCGGAACCCGACCGCGCTGTCGCGCGCGCACGTGGCGCCGGGGTTCTTCGTGGAGCGCTTCCGGGCCGGGAAGCCCTTCAGCCTGACGTCCGGCGCGCGGGCGGAGTACGAGCAGCTGGGCGGCACCTTCCTCGAGCACCCGGGACCCGTCCAGCCCTGGCCCGGCGTCCACCTCACCGGCCCGGTGCGCCGGACGCACGCGGAGGGCAACCTGCCGCGGGACATCGTGGTCGGCGGCGCGCAGGGACCGGCCACCGACGCGGTGCCGGAGGACTCCTCGCTGGTGATCGAGACGCCCCGCGGGCTGGTCGTGCTCACCGGGTGCGGACACGCCGGCATCGTGAACACCCTCGAGGCGGCGCTGGCCATCACGGGCGCGCGGACGGTCACGGCGGTGGTGGGAGGCCTGCACCTGTTCGAGGCGGACGATCGGGCGCTCGCGTGGACGGGGGAGCAGTTCCGGCGGCTCGGGGTGGAGCACGTCCTGGGCACCCACTGCACCGGGATCGAGGCGGTCTTCCAGCTCCGCGCGGCGGCCGGGCTCGATCGCGCCACCTGCGCGGTGGGCGCGGTGGGCGCGCGCTACGAGACCGGCCGGGGCGTCACGCCCGGCACGCTCGCACGCTGACCGCCGCGCCGAGTGCTTGTCCTCGCCGCCGCGCGGTGCGAGGCTGCGGCCGGAGGATCCCGTGACACGACCGCTCGACACCTCGCGCACGCACAGGCTGGCCCTCGGCTCCGACCTCCCGCTGCGCCGCCGCTTCATGGTCATCGACGAGCCGCTGCACGGGAACCTCCGCTTCGGCCTGCTCCTGGAGGTGCTGGACAAGCTGGCCGAGGAGACGGCGCTCGGCTACGTGCGGCAGAGCTGGCCCGAGGCGCGGGTGGTGACCGCCGCCATCGACAGCATCCTGATGCGGCACGTGGCCGACGTGACGCGCGACCTGGTCCTCCACGCGCGCATCAACCACGTCGGGCGGACGTCGATGGAGGTCGGCATCCGGGTCGAGCAGCCGGGCGAGTCGCCCGTCCACATCGCCTCCTGCTACTTCACGATGGTGGCGCGGTCCATGGGCGCGGCCGAGAGCAGCCTCGTGCTCCCGCCGCTCCTGTACGTGGACGAGAAGGAGCGCCACCGGGCCGACAAGGCCGTGGAGAAGCGCGAGCGCTCCCGCCGCGAGCAGTCGGCGCGCTGGGAGCCGCCCAGCCGCGAGGAGTACGACATGCTGCTCGCGCTCCACCGCGCGCAGGAGGAGCCTGGCTTCGCCGGGCGCCTGGCGCGGACCCTGGTGGCCGACTCGTGGGAGCGCATGTACCCCGAGATGGAGAACGTCCCGAAGAAGATCTTCGGCGGGTACCTCGTCCGGCGCGCGTACGAGCTCTCCTCCATCTGCGCCGGTCTCCTCGCGCCGAACCGCCCGGTGATCGCCAGCGTGGACCGGATCAACTTCTTCCACCCGGTCCGTATGGGCGACAACCTGCACTTCACGAGCCGGGTGACCCAGACGACCGGCTCCCTCGTCTCCGTGGAGGCGAGCATCGAGCGGATCAGCCGCGACCGCACCACCAAGGCGCTCTCCAACTCCTGCCTCTTCACCTTCGTGAACTTCGACGACGCGATGACGCCTCGCCCCGTCCCGCCCATCTACCCGGTCACCTACGCCGAGGACGCCCGCTACCTCGACGCCCACCGGCGCAACCGGACCCTGGTTCCGCCGCGCGTCTAGGACCCGGGCTGCACCTCGAGGGCGCGGCGGCACCCTGGGCGCCCCGCCGCCCCGGTTCTCGGCTACGCTCACGCCGTGCCCTCCTCGCCCGACGTCGCGCGGGCCGCCCGCCTCCGGCCGATCCGGGCCGTGGCGGAAGAGCTCGGCCTGCGCGCGGAGGAGCTCCGGCTCCACGGCGAGCACGTGGCGAAGGTGGTCGGCCATCCGTCTCGCCCGGAGCGCCCCCCGGGGCGCCTCGTCCTCGTCACCGCCATCACCCCCACGCCCGCCGGCGAGGGCAAGACCACGACCGCCATCGGGCTGGTCGACGCCCTGCGGCGGCTCGGGGCGCGCGCCGCCCTGACGCTGCGCCAGCCGTCGCTCGGCCCGGTGTTCGGCGCGAAGGGGGGCGGCGGCGGCGGCGGGCGCGCGCAGGTGGTCCCGGCGGAGGCGCTGAACCTGCACCTCACCGGCGACGGGCACGCCGTCACCGCGGCCCACGACCTGGCCGCCGCCATGCTCGACAACCACCTCCACCACGGGAACGCGCTGGGGATCGACCCGGCCACCATCTCCTGGCCGCGCGTGCTCGACGTGGACGACCGCGCGCTGCGCGCGACCACGGTCGGGCTGGGCGGCGCGGCGAGCGGCCCGGTCCGCGCCGTCGAGTTGGTCATCACCGCCGCGTCGGAGGTGATGGCGATCCTGGCCCTGGCCGACGACCTCCGCGACCTCCGGCGACGCCTCGGGCGCGTCGTGGTGGCGCGCGGGCGCGCGGGAGACGTCACGCTGGAGGACCTCCGGGCGGCCGGGGCCATGGCGGCCCTGCTCGTGGACGCGGTCCACCCCAACCTGCTGCAGACGCTGGAGGGGTCGCCGGTCCTGGTGCACGCCGGGCCCTTCGGGAACGTCGCCACGGGCACCAGCTCCGTCATCGCCGACCGGCTCGCGCTGGGGCTCGCCGACTACGTGGTCACCGAGGCCGGCTTCGGCGCCGAGCTGGGCGCCGAGAAGTTCTTCGACATCAAGTGCCGGCAGGGCG
>JAJYHA010000102.1 GCA_021784995.1 Myxococcales bacterium | reverse complement strand
GGCACGGGCGCGGCCGTGGCGGCTGCGGCCGGGCCGGGCACCTTCGGCGCGCCGAAGGAGAGCCTCGCCCGCTGCAGGGCCGCCAGCGTCTCCGGGTCCTCCGGCGCGATCTCCCAGGCCCGCCGCAGCGTGGCGGTGCCCGCCTCGCGCTCTCCGCCCTTCAGCTGAAGGGAGCCCAGGAGCCGGAGCGCCGGCGCGTCGTCGGGCCCCAGGCGCGCGGCCTCGGTCAGCTCCTCGATCGCCCTGGCGTCCTTCCCCTGGGCGACGTGGACCCGCGCGAGCAGGACGTGCGGCGTCGGGTCGGCAGGGTGACTCTTGATGCCCCGCTTGCAGACGACCATCGCCTCCATGAAGCGGCCCATCGCGAGGTAGGCCTCCGCGAGGGGGCGGTAGGCTCCCGAGGCCGGTTCGGCGGCGAAGGCGTGCTCCAGGGCGGCGAGCTCCGCCGGCGAGGGTCGCGGACCGGGCGCTGGCATGCAGGGCAGGTTGTTTACAGGGGGGGCGGTAGGGCGTCAAACGACCCTTGACACCCGTGTCGTCGAGCCGTTATCTAGGCTCCCCTTCACGGACCTCGTGGGGCTGTAGCTCAGCTGGGAGAGCGCTAGAATCGCACTCTAGAGGTCGTCGGTTCGATCCCGATCAGCTCCACCAATGACGGCGGGCACCCAGGCGAATTCCTGGGTGCCCGTCGCTGTCTCCTGGGGCGGCGGGCGGCGACCTGCCATCCGGGACGCGCGGCCGGCCGTCACCACGTCGGGGGGGTGAGCGCGGCGCCCACCTCGGCGCCACGTCACCTCCTCGTCCGGCGAGGGCGCCTTCAGAAGGCCATCGTCTTCAGATCCGGAGCCGCGATGAGCCGGGGCTCCGTCAGCGCCTGGACCTGCCCGACGGTCATCCCGGGCGCGAGCTCGCGCAGCACGAGGCCGTCGGGCGTCACGTCGATCCAGGCGTGATCGGTGCAGAGCGCGGAGACGCAGCGGCGACCGGTGATCGGGAGCGTGCACTCGCGGAGGATCTTGGGGCGGCCGTCCCTGGTCGCGTGCTCCATGCAGATGATCACGCGCTTGGCACCGGCGACCAGGTCCATGCCGCCCCCCATCCCCTTCACCATCTTGCCCGGGACCATCCAGTTGGCCAGGTCCCCGCGCTCCGACACCTCGAGCGCACCGAGGATGGCGAGGTCCATGTGGCCGCCGCGGATCATGGCGAAGGCCTCGGCGGAGGAGCAGTAGGCCGTCCCCGGGATCTGGGTCACGGTCTCCTTGCTGGCGTTGATGAGATCGGCGTCGATCTCCTCCTCGGTCGGGTAGGGGCCGATCCCGAGCATCCCGTCCTCCGCCTGGAGGACCACCTCGACCCCGGGAGGGACGTAGTTGGAGACGAGCGTCGGGATCCCGATGCCGAGGTTGCAGTAGAAGCCGTCCTCGAGCTCGCGCGCGACGCGCTGGGCGATCTGTTCGCGGGTCAGGGGCATGTCGTCACCTCGAACGCGTCGTGCGACGCTCGATGGGTTTCACGTAGTCCTTCCCGAGCACGAGCCGGTCCACGTAGATGGACGGCACGTGCACGGCGTCGGGGTCGATGGCTCCGACCGGGAGGATCTCCTCCACCTCCGCGACGGTGACCGTGGCGGCGCCGCACATCACCGGGTTGAAGTTCCGGGCCGTCTTGCGGAACACCAGGTTCCCCCACGCGTCCGCCTTCCAGGCCTTCACGAGGCTGAAGTCGGCCCTGAGCGGCTTCTCGAGGAGGTACTCCTCGCCGTCGATGACCCGCGTCTCCTTGCCCTCGGCCACGAGGGTCCCCACGCCGGTGCGGGTGTAGAAGCCGCCGATCCCCGCCACGCCGGCGCGGATCCGCTCGGCGAGCGTGCCCTGCGGGTTCAGCTCCACCTCGAGCTCGCCGGTCAGGAACTGCCGCTCGAACTCCTTGTTCTCGCCCACGTACGACGCCACCATCTTCCGGACCTGGCGCGACTTCAGCAGCACGCCCAGCCCGAGGTCGGTCGTCCCGCAGTTGTTCGAGACCACCACCAGGTCCTTCACGCCCTTGCGCGCCAGCGCGGTGATCAGGTTCTCCGGGTTGCCGCAGAGCCCGAACCCGCCGACCATCACGGTGGCGCCGTCGCGGACGTCGCGGAGAGCCTCGTCCGCCGATGCCTGGATCTTCTTCATGTGCGCTCCTCTCTCGCCGTCGACCGGCCCAACGGTGTACCGGATCGGCGGGCGCTTGTCGCCCGCCACGACGCGCGCCGCGCTCAGCGCCCCAGCCTCGCCAGGGTCCGCTCCCGCCGCGCCAGGTACCAGCCGTGCGGCTGCGGCCAGGCCTCGAAGGCCGGGTCGGCCCCCAGCGCGCGCGCCGCGTGGTGGGCCCAGTAGGGATCGAAGAGCGCCTCGCGCCCGACGGCGATCAGGTCGGCGTGGCCCGCCTGCAGGATCGCCTCGGCCTGGGGGCCGTCCACGATGAGCCCCACCGCCTGGGTGGCCACCCCCGCCTCGCGCCGGATGGCGGCCGCGTACGGCACCTGGAAGCCGAGCGCGCGCGGCACGAGCGCCGAGACCGCGCTGCCGTGCAGCCCGCCGGAGGAGCAGTCGACCACGTCCACGCCCCGCGCCGCCAGCGCGCGCGCCAGGACGATCGAGTCCTCCAGCTGCCAGCCGCCCTCGAGGCCGTCGACGGCGGAGATCCGGAAGAGGAGCGGCCTGTCCTCGGGCCAGGCCGCGCGCACCGCCTCCGTGATCTCCAGCGCGAGCCGCATCCGGCCCGCCCGGTCGCCGCCGTAGCCGTCGCGCCGGGTGTTCGAGAGCGGCGAGAGGAAGCTGTGGACGAGGTACCCGTGGGCCCCGTGGATCTCCAGGGCCTCGAACCCCGCCGCCCGGGCCCGGCGCGCCGCCGCCGCGAAGGCCGACACCACCGCGTCGATGTCGCCGCGCTCCATCGCGCGCGGCGTGAGCCAGCCGTCCACCGCCGGCTCCTCCGTCGGTCCGATCACCTCCCACGGCCTCTCGCCGGCCGCGGTTTCGGCGGAGCCGAGCGGGGCCAGGCCCAGCGGGCCGTCGGTCCGCCACGGCCGCTGCACGCACGCCTTCCGCCCCGCGTGCGCGAGCTGGAGGGCCGGCACCGCGCCGTGCGCCTTCAGGAACGCGGCGACCCGCCCCAGGGCTGCGCCCTGCGCGTCGGTCCAGAGGCCGAGGCAGCCGTGCGTGATGCGGCCGCGCGGCTCCACGGCCGTCGCCTCCACGATCACGATCCCGGCCCCGCCGACCGCGTACCCGCCCAGGTGGACCAGGTGCCAGTCGCTCGCCATCCCATCGGTGGCGGCGTAGGTGCACATGGGCGGGACGACGACGCGGTTCCGCGCGGTCACGGCGCGCGCGGTCCAGGGCGTGAAGAGGAGCGGACGGCTCATGGGCGTCCTCCCGGCTCGAGGTCGATCTCCAGGGTGAGCAGGAGCGAGCTGAGCGACTTCCCGTGGATGTCCATGCGCATGCTCCTCGTGACGCCGCCCGCCAGCGCCCGCTGCATCACGAAGTTGAGCGCGCCGATGCGCGGCAGCTCGTGGCGCGTCACCTCGCCCAGCACCAGCTCGCCGAAGTGCTCCTTCACGCGCGCGGGCGTCACCTCGCGGCGCAGCAGCTCGTAGCGGGACCGGTCGTAGGCGATCAGCGACACGTTGGAGACGTCGCCCTTGTCGCCGGCCCTGGAATGGGCGATCTCACGCAGCGGCACCCTCACGGCTCGACCTCCTCCCCGCGCGGCTCCACCATCGTGACGCGCGGCTCCACGACCTCCCGCGGGATCAGCACCGAGAGGATGGCGATGATCTCCCGCACGGAGGCGGCGTCGGCGGCGCCCCCGGCGGGCCCGTTCGTGAGCAGGGAGGCCACCTCCGTCCCCACCCGCGCCGCCTCCTCCGCCGAGGCGGTGCGACAGGCCACCCGCACGCGGACCTCGTACGGGACGGCGCCGCTCCAGCCGCGCCGGCCGTGGAGGGAGTCGACGCCCACCAGGTCCACCCGCGTCTCCCGCGC
>JAJYHA010000250.1 GCA_021784995.1 Myxococcales bacterium | reverse complement strand
GGGTCCGGTGAGGAGTGCCCAGGGCGAGATTCGAACTCGCACGCCTTACGGCGCCACCCCCTCAAGATGGTGTGTCTACCAGTTCCACCACCTGGGCGTTGCGGCGGCCTTACTTAGCAAAGGGTACCCCCCGACGCAAGCGACCACTGTGCCGTGCGCCGCCTGCTTGCCAAGGCCGGGACGTGCGTTACCCATTCCCCATGAACGCCCAGCGGCATCCGGAGGCCACCACCCGGGATCTCACGCTTGGAGAGGCGTGCGCGTGCTGCGGCGGGCCGATCGAGGCCCGCTTCGCGCCGGGCAGCGCGCGGGGGGTCTGCCTCACCTGTCACCTGGTCTCGCCGATGGTGCTGCTCCGGTCGGAGGCCGGGGTCGCCGTCGTCCAGGCGCCGGGAGCGATCGCCTGACCGGTCCCGCGGGCACGGCCGCGGCCGGCGCGCGCGCCGGTGGCGGGCGCCGGCCGGCCTGGGCACCGCCGGCCGCCGCGCTCCCTTCGAGCGATCAGCCCGCCTCGTAGTACTCCAGCCCGAGGTGGGTGATGAGCTCCTCGCCCGCGAGGTGGCGGAGCGTGTTCTTGAGCTTCGACTGCTGGATGAAGAGGTCGTGCTCCGGGTAGAGCCCCTCGGCGTGCATCGGGCTCTTGAAATAGAACGAGAGCCACTCCTGGATCCCCTTCATGCCGGCCCGTGCAGCGAGGTCCATGAAGAGCGCGATGTCGAGCGCGACCGGCGCCGCCAGGATCGAGTCGCGGCAGAGGAAGTTCACCTTGATCTGCATCGGGTAGCCGAGCCACCCGACGATGTCGATGGCGTCCCACCCCTCCTTGTTGTCTCCGCGCGGCGGGTAGTAGTTGATGCAGACCTTGTGGTCGAAGTCCTCGTAGAGGTCGGGGTAGAGCCGTGGCTGGAGGATGTGCTCCAGCACGGAGAGCTTCGAGACCTCCTTGGTCTTGAAGCTGCCCGGGTCGTCGAGCACCTCACCGTCCCGGTTGCCGAGGATGTTGGTCGAGAACCAGCCCTCGAGCCCGAGCATGCGGGCCTTCAGCATGGGCGCGATGGTGGTCTTCATGAGGGTCTGGCCGGTCTTGAAGTCCTTTCCGGCCACGGGGACTCCCTGCTCCCGCGCCAGCTGCTGGAGCGCCGGGATGTCGACCGTGAGGTTCGGCGCGCCGTTCGCGAAGGGCACGCCCTCCTTGAGCGCCGCCCAGGCGTAGATCATCGAGGGCGCGATGGCCGGGTCGCTGGCGGCGAGCCCCCTCTCGAAGGAGGCCAGGTCGCCGTGGACAGCGCCCGGCTCGATGTAGATCTCCGTCGACGCGCACCAGAGCATCACGGCCCGGGCGCACCCCTGGTCGCGCATGAACCGGCGGATGTCGTCGCGGAGCGCCTCGCCCAGCTCACGCTTCGACCGACCCTGCTTCACGTGCGTCCCGTGGAGGCGCTTCACGTACTCCGGCGAGAAGACGGCGGGCATGGGACGCAGGGCCGAGAGCGGCTCCTTGATCAGCTCCAGGAGGTCCGGCTCGAGCACCTTGGCCTGCAGGGCGGTGTCGAAGGCCGAGTCGGGGAACACGTCCCACCCGCCGAAGCGGATGTCGGCCAGGTCGGCCAGCGGGACCAGCTCCTTCACGAGCGGTGATCGCCCCTCGGTCCGCTTCCCGAGCCGGATGCGCGCCATCTGCGTCACGGAGCCGATCGGCTTCGCCAGCCCCCGCCGCACCGCCTCCACGCCCGCGACGAGGGTCGTGGCGACGGCCCCCATTCCCGGCAGGAGCAGCGCGAGCCGCCCCGTGGCGGGGGTGATGCTGGTCTTGGTGGTCGTCGTCACTTCGTGCCTCCCGCGAAGGGCGGCTACAATACCCCAATGCAGGAGGACAAGTGGGCCGTGCGGCCTGGCGAGGCCCGGGTCGTGGTTCGTCTGACGCACGGCACCGTCGAGGATCTGATCGAGCGGCACGGCGCGAACGTCTCGCGGGGAGGCCTCTTCGTGCGCGCGGCCGACCCGCTGCCGCCGGGCACCGCGCTCTCCTTCGAGCTGCGGCTCGCGAGCGGCAGGCGCGCCCTGGGGGGGAGGGGGAGCGTCGCCTGGGCGTCGCCGCCGGGCGGTGCGCAGCAGGGCGCATCGGGGATGGGCGTCGTCTTCACCTACCTCGACGCCGAGAGCCGCGCGGTGGTCGACCTGATCGTCGCCTCGCGCGGAGGGGAGGGCAGCGTCGACGCGCCGCCGCGCCCGGGTCCCGGCTCCCCCTACGAGGAGAGCGCGCCGGCGGAGATCGTCCGGCCGGTCGCGGCGGCCGCGGCCAGCCCCCAGACCCGGGCGCAGCGCGCGGGCGCTCGCCCGTCGCAGCGGATCGTGGGGATCGATCTCGGCACCACCAACTCCTGCATCGCGGTGGCGGAGGGGACGCGGGCCCGCGTCCTCGCCTCCAGGCTGGGGTACACCACCATCCCCTCGGTCGTGTGCGCGGAGGAGGGGGGGGACGCCGCGCTGCTGGTCGGGCACCCGGCCAGGGCGCAGATGGCCCTGCGCCCGAAGGACTGCGTCTACGGCTCCAAGCGGCTGGTGGGGCGACCGTTCGCCAGCCCCACGGTCCAGGCCTGCCGCGACCGCTTCCACTACGAGATCGTCGAGGGCGAGGGGGGCGGCGCGGCGGTGCACATCGGCGGGCGCGTCCTCTCGCTGGAGCAGGTCGCGGCCGCCATCCTGCGCGAGCTGCGCGAGGTGGCGTCGGACGCGCTCGGCGAGGAGATCACCCGGGCCGCCATCACCGTGCCGGCCTACTACAACGATCACCAGCGGCAGGCGGTGCGCGACGCGGGCGCGCTGGCGGGGCTGCGGGTGGAGCGGATCGTCAACGAGCCCACCGCCGCCGCGGTCGCCTTCGGCTTCGGCCGGGGCCTGCGCAAGCGCGTCCTCGTGTACGACCTGGGCGGCGGCACCTTCGACGCCTCGGTGGTCGAGGTCGAGGGCGACGTGTACGAAGTGGTCTCGACCGGGGGCGACACCTTCCTGGGCGGCGTGGACTTCGACAACCAGGTCCTGGACCACCTCGTCTACGCCTTCATGCAGCAGCACGGCTTCGCCCCGCCCGAGGAGCCGACGGTCTGGCAGCGCATCCTGGACGCCGCCGAGCAGACGAAGGTCGCGCTCTCGGCGCGCGAGTTCGCGGTGGCGCACGTGCCGCGCCTGTGCAGCCCGCCGGGCGGCGGGGCGGAGGTGGACCTGGAGGTCACCGTCACGCGCGCCGAGCTGGAGCAGCTCACGCTGCGCCTCGTCGATCGCACCATCGAGGTCTGCGAGGAGGTGCTGCGCGCGCGCGGCCTCGGCGCGGCCGACATCGACGAGGTGCTGCTCGTGGGCGGGCAGAGTCGCATGCCGCTCGTGTGGCGGCGCATCCGGGAGGAGCTCGGCCGGGATCCCTCGCGCTCGGTGCACCCCGACGAGGCGGTGGCCATCGGGGCCGCGTTGCTGGCCGACTCCGACACGCGCATCGACTCGGTGGTGCTCCTCGACGCGCTCGCGATCGGGATCGGCGTGGGCCTGCCGGGGGGCCGGATGGCCCCCGTCCTGCCGCGCAACACCCGCCTGCCCGCGCGCTGCACCTACGAGGTGCCCGCCGTCGCCGGCGGGCCGCCCGAGGTCGAGCTGACCGTGTTCCAGGGAGACTCGCCGCAGGTGGCGGAGTGCGAGTACCTCGGCACGCTCCGCGTCGCGGACCTGACGCCGGCGCCGGACGGGAGCGTCCAGGTGGCGGTGGAGTTCGCGCTCGGGAACGAGGGCATCCTCTCGCTGCGGGCGCGCGACGTGACGTCGGGCCGCGTGACCGCGGTGGAGCTCTCCACCATCGACACGCCCCAGACGCTCCGGGACAAGCTGCAGCTCCCGCAGGCTCCGGTCGCGCCGCGCGGGGCGCGGCCCATCGACGCCCGGGCGGGCGCGGACGGAGCGGCGCGCCCGGCGCACGGGGGCGCGCCCGCGCCGTCGGTGCCGTCGGGCGAGGCGGCGGTCGTGGATGCGGGCGCCCCGTCTCCCGCCGAGCCGCCGAGCGGGAGCGAGGGGAGCGAGCCGTCCCGCGGGGCCCGG
>JAJYHA010000319.1 GCA_021784995.1 Myxococcales bacterium | reverse complement strand
TTCCTGGAGGCGGGGCACGCCGTGCACGGCGTGGACCTCTCGGCGGAGATGGTCCAGCGCGCGCGGGCGCGCTGCGCACGCTTCGGCGAGCGCGCGCGCTTCGAGCAGGGCTCGGTCCTCGCGTCCGGGGGCCCGGTGCAGGTCGACGCCGCGGTGTCGCGGCTGGTGGTGCACCACGTCCCGGATCCGGCGGCCTTCGTCGCCGCCCAGGTGGCGCGCCTCCGCCCGGGAGGGGTCCTCGTGATCTGCGACCACACGACCGACCCCGATCCCGCCCCGGCGCGCTGGCACGACGCCATCGAGCGCGCCCGCGACGTGAGCCACGCGGGCTGCCTCGCCCCGGGCGGCCTGGTCGACCTGGCCGTGCGGGCCGGGCTCGCCTCCGTCCGGATGGAGGAGGAGGGGCACGACCTCGACTTCGACGAGTGGTTCGACCGGGGGACGCCGGCGCTGCCCAAGGCGCAGGTCCGAGCCCAGGTGCTGTCCGGGCGCGCCCGCGGGTTCGTCCCCGAGCCCCGCGCGGACGGCGGCGTCACGCTCCACGGGATCTGGTCGCTCGTCCGCGGCGTCCGGCCCTGAGCCGGGCGGCGGCCGGGGGCGAGGCGCCCGGGCGCCGTCGTCAGCGCGGGGTGATCTCGACGCGCGACACGGCCAGCAGCACCTCGCGCAGGAAGAGCAGGAGCGCCGAGACGAACCCCACCATGGCGGCGATGAAGAGGAGCGCCACCAGGCGCGAGAAGTCCACGCGCACGATGGAGCCGATGAAGGCGAGGGCGATGAGCAGGCACACGGAGATCGCGGAGCAGACGCCCGATCCCAGCGCGAGGTTGACGCAGTGGCGCCGCGTCCGGAGCACGCGCATCTCGTCGAGGTGGGGCTGGCGCGCCGCCCCCTGGGACGCCGCCAGGCGGTCCACCAGGATCCGTCCCCGATCCACGATCCGGGTGAGCCGGGTGTTGAGCACGCCCAGGAAGGTCCCGAGCGCGGTGAGCAGGAAGACCGGCGCCACGGAGAGCTGGATGGTGTGCGCGATGGCTGCGAGCGGCGTGTCAGGCATGGCCATCCTCCGGGCGCGCACGCTAACACGAAGACCGCGCGGACCCGGCCTGGGCGAGAATGGGACCGGATGCCGCAACGGCTGGCGCGCGGCCGGTGGTCGCGCCAGCACCACGCGAGGAGGACCGACCGATGCACCACCGCGTCTCGATGCCCGATCCCGACGGGCACCTGTTCCAGGTCGAGGTCACCGTGGAGGACCCGGGCGACGAGCTGATCGTGGCGATGCCGGTGTGGACGCCCGGCAGCTACCTCGTGCGCGAGTTCGCCCGGCACGTCGAGGGGCTCGCGGCGCGCGACCCCGCCGGCGCGCCCCTGGCGACCGAACGGCTCGACAAGCACCGCTTCCGCGTGGCCTCGCGCGGCGCCGGGCGCGTGGTCGTCACCTACCGCGTCTTCGCGCACGAGCTGAGCGTCCGCACCTGCCACCTGGACGGATCGCACGGCTACTTCAACGGCGCGGCGCTGCTGGTCTACGTGGAGGGGCGACGGCACGAGCCGCACCTGCTCGAGGTGGCCCCGCCGCCCGGCTGGCGCGTCGCGTGCGCGCTGCCGCCGGCCGCAGGTGCCGCCGATCCGCTCGCCGGCGGCGCGCCGGAGGGGCCCTGGCGCTTCGCGGCGCAGGACTACGACGAGCTGGTGGACGCGCCGGTGGAGGCGGGGCCGCACCGCGTCACGACCTTCGACGCCCTCGGGAAGCGCCACGGGATCGTGGTGTGGGGGCGCCCGCCGCCGGACCTGGCGCGGCTGACCGCCGACGTGAAGCGCATCGTCGAGCAGCTGGGCGCGACGATGGGCGGTCTGCCGTACCGGCGCTACCTCTTCATCGTCCACCTGACCGCGAGCGTCCGCGGCGGGCTCGAGCACGCGGCCAGCGCCACCCTCCACGTCCGCCGCGCCGCGTTCCACCCGCGCGACGCCTACCAGGAGACGCTGGCGCTGGTGGCGCACGAGCTCTTCCACGCGTGGAACGTGAAGGCGCTCCGGCCGGCCGCGCTCGTGCCGTACGACTACGGCCGCGAGCAGTACACGCGCCTGCTCTGGTGGTTCGAGGGGGTCACCAGCTACTACGACCAGCTGGTCCTGGTGCGGGCCGGGCTCTCCGATCCGAAGCGCTACCTGCGCCACCTGGGCGAGCAGCTGACGGCGCTGGCCCGGCTCCCCGGGGCGCACAAGGTGAGCGTGGAGGAGTCGAGCTGGACGGCCTGGGTGAAGCTCTACCGGCCCGACGAGAACACCCCCAACAGCACGGTCTCCTACTACCTGAAGGGCGAGCTGGTGGCGCTGGGCCTCGACCTGCTGCTGCGCCGGGCCGGGGCCTCGCTCGACGAGCTGGTGCGGTCGCTGGTGGGGCGCCACGCGGCGAGGGGCCTGCCCGAGGACGCCGTCGAGCCCGCGGTGGCCGAGCGGGTGGGGGCGGCCGCCGCGCGCGCCTTCTTCGACCGGAACGTGCGAGGCACCGGCGAGCCCGACCTCGACCTCGGGCTGGTGGGCCTGGTGGCGCGGCGCCGCCGCGCGCACGGCTTCGACGACAAGGGGGGCGCGCCGCCCCGGGCCGAGGCTGGCGCCGTGCCCGGGTGGCTGGGGGTGACCTTCGAGGCGGGCGGGAGGCTCGTCGTGAAGTCGGTGCGCGAGGGGAGCCCGGCGCGTCGCGGCGGCGTGTACGCCGGCGACGAGGTGGTGGCCGAGGGCGGCTTCCGGATCGATCGCGGGGCGCTCTGGGACCGGCTGGTGGAGCGCGGCCCGGGCGGCACCCTGCGCCTCGCCCTGTTCCGCGACGACGAGCTGGTGGAGCGCGAGGTCCTGCTGGGCGACCCGCCGGAGGACACGATCTGGCTGGAGCCGGTGGAGGCGCCGACGAGCGAGCAGCGCAACGCGCTCGAGGCGTGGTTAAGTAGCCCGGCGACATGACCTACGATCCCCAGATGCAGGCGGCGCGCCGCGAGGCCGTCGCGGCGCGCATGCGGCAGCAGGGCGGCGGCGTGATGCTCCTCCCGGCCGCCGAGGAGAAGACGCGCAACGCCGACTCGGAGTACCCGTTCCGGCAGGACTCCGACTTCGCCTACCTCACCGGCTTCGACGAGCCCACCGGGTGCGCGCTCCTCTTCGCCGACGGCCGCTACGTGCTCTTCGTGCGGCCCCGGGACGCGGAGCGGGAGATCTGGACGGGCCGGCGCGCGGGCGTGGAGGGCGCGCTCCGGGACCGCGGCGCGACGGAGGCCCACCCCGTCTCCGAGATGGAGGCCCGGCTCCCGGGGTTCCTCGACCGGGCGGGGACGCTGTGGTTCCGCCTCGGCCACGACGCCGCCTGGGACGCCCGGGTGGCCCACGTCCTGCGCGAGCTGCGCGGCCGCGCGCGGGCGGGGGCGGTGGCGCCGGCGAGGATCGTGGACGCGGGGTCGATCCTGCACGAGCTGCGGCTCTTCAAGTCGCCGGAGGAGCTGCGCGACCTGCGTCGCGCGGCCGAGATCACGGCCGAGGCGCACCTGGCCGCCATGCGCGATGGGCAACCGGGCCGGCGCGAGTACCAGGTCCAGGCCGAGATCGAGTACGCGTTCCGGCGCCGCGGCGGGAGCGGCCCCGGGTACGGCACGATCGTGGCGGCGGGCGCGAACGCGACCGTGCTCCACTACCGCGCCGGCGACGAGGAGCTGCGGGACGGCGACCTGTGCCTGGTGGACGCCGGCGGCGAGCACGGCTTCTACACGGCCGACGTGACCCGCACGTTCCCGGTCTCCGGGACCTTCACGAAGGCGCAGCGCGCGGCCTACGAGGTGGTCCTCGACGCGCAGCGGCGGGGGATCGCGGCGACGAGGCCCGGCGCGACCGTGGACGCGGTCCACGACGTCGTGGTGCGCCGCCTGGTGGAGGGCATGATCGCGCTCGGCCTGCTCGCGGGCGGCGTGGAGGAGCGGATCGCCGACGGCGCTTACAAGAGGTACTACATGCACCGCACCAGCCACTGGCTCGGCATGGACGTGCACGACGTCGGCGCGTACCACGTCGGCGGCGCGTCGCGCCCGCCGCCACGATCGTGCCG
>JAJYHA010000007.1 GCA_021784995.1 Myxococcales bacterium | reverse complement strand
GACGCGGCGCTCGTCGCCCGGCTCGGCGCCGGCCGCTGGGGCGAGGGCGAGAAGGCGACCCGGCTCGCGGCGCCGCGGGCGCTGCTCGCCTGCCAGGGCTGCCACGAGGTCGAGGCGCGGGCCTACTTCGGCTCGGTCCACGCGCGCTGGCTCACCGGCGCGCCGGCGAAGGTCGCCGGGCCGACCTGCGTCACCTGCCACGGCTCGCCCCACGCGATCCTGAAGCCGCTCGCGCCCTACTCCCCGGCGGCCACCGCCCGGGTGAAGGTCCCCGAGGACCGCCGCGCCATGGCCCGCACCTGCGAGGGCTGCCACGGCAGCGAGGAGTTCGCCCGCGCCGCCGGCCTCGATCCCGACGTGAAGGCGACCTACAACGACTCGATCCACGGGCGGCTCGCCCGGGTGGGGAACGAGTACGCGCCGGTCTGCGTCTCCTGCCACGCCGCGCCCAAGGCGGCGGGCGGCACCCACGCCATCCAGCCGAAGGACGGCGCCGCCTCGCCGGTGGCGGTGCAGAACCGGAAGGAGACCTGCGGCCGCTGCCACCAGGGCGCGACCGAGAACTTCGGCCGGCTGATCGCCCACAAGGAGATCCAGGAGATCGGCGGCCACCTGGTGCCGCACGTCACCCACGTCGTCTTCTCCTGGCTCACCACGCTCACCCTGGTCTTCTTCGCCTTCCACGTCCTCGTCGACTTCGTCTACGAGCTCCGCCAGCGGGTGGCCGGGCGCCACCACGGCGTCGGCGCCGATCACGCCCGGAGCGTCGTCCGCTTCGACCTCCACCAGCGGATCCAGCACTGGTTCATGCTCTCCGGCGTGATCCTCCTCGGGATCACCGGCTGGCCGCTCCGCGGCGCCGGCTCGGCCGAGGCGGCGGTCTACTCGCGCGCCTTCCTCAAGGTCTTCGGCGGGGCGCAGGGGGCGGCGATCTGGCACCGCGTCGGCGCGGTCCTGATCATCATCTCGGCCCTCTACCACCTCTTCTACCTGACCTTCCTCGCCGCCAACCGGCGGCTCCCCTTCTCGATGCTGCCGGTCCCGAAGGACGCGCTCGACATGAAGGACAACATCCTCTTCATGCTCGGGCTCCGGAAGGAGCGCCCCCGCTTCGACCGGTTCATGTACCTGGAGAAGTTCGACTACTGGGCGGTGTTCTGGGGCATCGTGATGATGGTCGGCACCGGGTTCGTCTTCTGGTTCCCGGTCTTCTTCGCGCAGTACGCGCCGTCCTGGGTCATCACCTCCGCCCAGATCATCCACGGCGAGGAGGCGACGCTCGCGATCCTCTTCCTCTTCGTGGTCCACTTCTACAACGTGCACCTGAAGCCCTCGATCTTCCCGATGAACTGGGCGTGGCTGCACGGCCGGATCACCGTCGCCGACCTGAAGCACGAGCACCCGCTGGAGTACGATCGGCTGAAGGACCGGATCGAGTAACGGCCGCCGCGCGGGCGGCCCGGCCACGCCGGACCGCCCACCGCCGCCGGACCGAGGGGGTCGCGCCGACGCGCGGCCCCCTCGTCGCGTCAGGACGCCGCGCGACGGACCGGCTAGGATGACCCCCTCCATGGCCCTCAGGCCCGGCACGCGGACCCTGCTCATCGCCGCCGGCGCCCTCGCCGTCGCCGCCGGCCTGCTCGGCTTCCTGCGCTTCAAGCGGTTCGTCGACGAGGACCCGCGCCTCTGCGCGACCTGCCACACCGCCAGCCCGGAGTTCGCCCTCTGGCTCGGCGGCAGCCACAAGTCGGTCGCCTGCCAGAAGTGCCACCACGCGACCACCGAGCAGGGGGTGGCCATGCTCCGCGCCTTCCTCGCCGGGAAGCGGCCGCGGGGGCGCCACGCGGCGGTCGAGGTCGGCGCCTGCGCCGCCTGCCAGAAGTGCCACCACGCGACCACCGAGCAGGGGGTGGCCATGCTCCGCGCCTTCCTCGCCGGGAAGCGGCCGCGGGGGCGCCACGCGGCGGTCGAGGTCGGCGCCTGCGCCGCCTGCCACCTCTCCCACGATCCGCGCTGGCCGCAGGTCGGCGGCTCGCGCGGCCACCGGCTCCACGTCGAGCAGCAGCACATCGCCTGCGTCCGCTGCCACGCCGCGGGCGTCCACGGCTTCGCCCCGGTCTCGGC
This sequence comes from Myxococcales bacterium, assembly GCA_021784995.1. The sequence goes on along the minus strand of JAJYHA010000007.1, from coordinate 2,004 downwards.
GGCCTGCGTCGGCTGCCACGGCAAGCACGCCGTCGGCGTCGCCGGGATGTCGCGCCTCCACTGCTTCGCCTGCCACGAGTTCCTCACCACCGAGCCGGGGCTCCGCCCCACCCGGCGCGACTGCCTCCGCTGCCACACCGAGCAGGGGATCAACGCGCCGATGGGGAGCCACGGCGGCGCCATGACCATGGCCTGCGCCGCCTGCCACAAGCCGCACGCGCCCCCCGGCCAGGAGCTGGTCGACTGCCGGAGCTGCCACACCGCGATGCGCAAGGGCGGGCTCCACGCCCGCGCCGGCCACGGGCGCTGCGTCGACTGCCACCGCCCCCACACCTGGCGGCCGACCGAGCAGGCCTGCCTCCGCTGCCACGGCGGGGCCCCGGCCCACGCCCGCGGCCAGGCCTGCGCCGCCTGCCACGGCTTCGGCGGCGCGCCGCTGCCGCCCCGGCCGGTGAGCCCGCCCCCGTGACGCTGCGCCTCAAGCTCTTCGCCCTCTTCGCCGGCGTCACCTTCTTCGCCACCACCGGGGTGACGGCGGTGGCCCTCTGGCGCGAGGTGATCCGCGGCCAGGAGCTCCTGGCGCGCGAGGGGGGGGCCCTCGCCTCCTCCGGCGCCGCCGCCGCCGCCCGGTGGCTCGGCGAGGACGGCGTCGCGCCGGGCGGGGGGCAGCCGCTCGGGGCGCTGGCCCACCGGCTCCTCGCCTCGGCGCCCCTCGACCGGGCCTGGGTCGTCGACCGGCACGGGGCGGTGATCGGCTGCGCCTCGCGGAACGGCGGCCCCTGCCCGGAGGGGGTCGGCCCCTCCGAGTTCCAGGCGGCCGACTGGCCGCTCCAGGCGCTCCTCCGGCTGGTCACCCCGGCGGGGATCGTCGCCGGCGCGCCGGTGCTGCGCGACGGGCAGGTCGTGGGCGCGGTCGAGGTGGAGTTCACCCACGACGAGGTGACCGGCAGCGCCCGGGACCTCGCCCTCGGCGCCAGCGTGATCGGCGCCTTCTGGATCGTCCTCGGCCTGGCGCTGGCCGCCATCCTCCTGCGCCGGGTGACCCGGCCGGTGGTGAGCCTGGTGGCCGCCGCCGGCCGGCTCGCCGAGGAGCGCGGCGTCCAGCTCCCCGAGCCGGACGAGCGCGAGCTCGCCGACCTGGTGCGCGCCTTCAACCAGATGTCGACGCGGCTCGAGGAGCGGCGCGACGAGAACCAGCGGCTGATCGCCGGCCTCGAGGAGCGGGTCGCCGAGAAGAGCCGGGAGCTGCTCCGCGCCGACCGGCTGGCCACCCTCGGCGGGATCGCCGCCGGCTTCGCCCACGAGATCGGCAACTCGCTCAACGTGATCCGCGGCTTCGCCGCGGTGGTCGCCCGCGAGCTGCCCGCCGACCACCCGAACCGCGCCGACGTCGAGACCATCCGGGGAGAGACCGGCCGGGCCGCGGCGCTGATCGAGCGCTTCCTGGTCTTCGCCCGGGCGCGGCGCGTCCGCCCCATGGCGCAGCCGATCGAGCCGATCCTCCGGGAGGCGGTGGAGGTGGTGGCGCCGGCGGCGGCGCAGGCCGGGGTGGCGCGGGCGCTGGAGGTCGAGCCGGGGCTCCCGGAGATCACCGTCGACGCCGAGCTCCTCCGCCAGGCCTTCCTGAACCTCTGCGTGAACGCCGTCCAGGCGATGCAGGACCGGGGCGGCGGCGCGCTCACGGTGCGGGCCCGGCGCGCCGGGGACGGGATCGCGGTGGAGTTCACCGACACCGGCCCGGGGCTCGACGCCGAGACCTCCGCCCGGATCTTCGAGCCGTTCTTCACCACCAAGGCGAGCGGGACCGGCCTGGGGCTGGCGATCGTCCGCCAGGCGGCCGAGGCCCACGGCGGCGCGGTCGAGGTGGAGAGCTTCCCCGGCCACGGGGCCACCTTCCGGATCCGGCTCCCGGCCACCCACCGCGAGGAGCCCCCTGCATGACCGCCCCTCCCAAGCCCACGCTGATGGTCATCGACGACCTCGACTCGGCGCGGCTCATGATGA
>JAJYHA010000466.1 GCA_021784995.1 Myxococcales bacterium | reverse complement strand
GCCGCCCGGGCGGCGCTCGAAGCGCTCCGGCCCCGGCTCGAGGCGCAGCGGACGCGGGCCGCCCTCGCCGCGCAGCTCGGCGAGCTCATCGGGCAGAGCGGCAACCGGAGCTTCCGCGCCTTCGCGCAGGGGCTGGCGCTCGACGCGCTCCTCGTCCACGCCAACCGCCACCTCGAGCAGCTCGCGCCCCGCTACCGGCTGGCCCGGGTCCCGGGCCAGGACATGGAGCTTCAGGCGCTCGACCTGGACCTGGGGGGCGCGGCGCGCGGCGTCAACTCGCTCTCCGGCGGCGAGACCTTCCTCGTCTCCCTCGGCCTGGCGCTCGGGCTCTCCGGCCTCGCCACCCGCGCCGCGCGGGTCGAGTCGCTCTTCGTCGACGAGGGGTTCGGCACGCTCGATCCCGAGGCGCTCGACCAGGCGATGTCGGTGCTGGAGGGGCTGCGGGCGACCGGGCGGACCGTCGGGATCATCTCCCACGTGCCGGAGCTGCACGAGCGGATCGGCGTGCTGGTGCAGGTCGAGAAGATCGGCGCCGGGCGGAGCCGGGTGCGCGCCGTGCGGCTCGGCGAGGCGGGGCCGGCCGGCTGAGCTCCGCGCCGATCCGCGCCGCGCCGCGAACCCCCGGGCGCCCCCCCGCGCTCTCACGCTCGCGATCGGCCCTCCCGCGCCGACCGAGCGAGGAGCACCGGCATGCAGAGATCGAAGCGCCGCGCGTCCGCCAGCGCCCGGGCGGCGGCGCCCGCCCTTCCGGCCGGGAGCGCTCCCGCCGGCGCGGCCGCGCCGGCGGCGCCGCCGGGGGAGAGGGCCGCCGCCCCGGCGCCGCGCCGCCGCCCGAGCCGGCTCCGCCCCCTCGTCACCCGGCGGCGCGCCGTCCAGGCGCTGGTGGGCGTCGCGCTGTACTGGGCGATCGGGCCGGGGGGGCTCCCGCTCCTCCGGGTGATCGCCGTCGCGTCGCTGGCCGGCGTCCTCCTCGGCAAGTTCTTCTGCCGCTGGATGTGCCCGCTCGGCGCGGTGATGGAGCTGATGATGGGCGCGGGCGGCGAGAAGCAGCGCAGCCTCTACATGTACTTCAAGGTGGGATGCCCGATCGCCTGGGCGGGGGGGCTGCTCAACCGGTTCAGCCTCCTCCGCGTCCGCCTGCGCCCCGAGCGCTGCACCGACTGCAACCGCTGCGACGAGGCCTGCTACGTCGCGCAGCTCTCCGACGGGCGGAGCCTCCACCTGGCGGGGCGGCTGAACGCCTCGACCGACTACACCTGCTCGCGCTGCCTCGCCTGCGTCGGCGCCTGTCCCACGGGGGCCCTCACCGTCGGCCTCGCCGGCCCGCGGGTGCTCCCCGCGGCGCGGAGCGCGGACGGCTTCCTTCGCGCCCCCGGTGGCCTGTAACATCGGGCGGTGAACGCCACTCCGGAAGGGCGCGGCACCGAGCCGGGCCTCGCCCCCGGCGGCGACCTCCCCCCCCTGCTGCGCTGGCTGGGGGGGCTGGACGAGCGGAGGGCGCTCGCGCTCTTCCTGGGCGCGAGCCTGCTGCTGACCCTCGCCGCGGCGCTGTCGAGCGACAGCGTCTTCCAGGTCGACGAGTACTTCCAGGTCATCGAGTTCACGAGCCACAAGCTCGGCGTCACCCCCGGCGGCGCCCTGCCCTGGGAGTTCGCCGCCCGGATGCGGGGCTGGACCCAGCCCGGCCTCTACTACCTGCTCGCGCGCGGGGCGATGGCGGCCGGGATCCACGACCCCTTCGCCCTGACCCGCGCCTTCCGCGTCGCCAGCGGCCTGGTCGCCTGGTCCGCCCTGGTCGCCATCGTCCTCGCCACCCGCGCCTGGTTCCCGGCGCGGCCCTGGCGGCCGGCGGTGGCCTGCTCGCTGGCCCTCGCCTACCACGCGCCCTACCTCGCCGCCCGGACCTCGTCCGAGAGCGGCGCGACGAGCTTCCTCCTCCTCGGCCTGGCGCTGCTCGTCGGCCCCGGCGCCGGGGGCGGCCTCGCGGCGCGGGCCCCGGCGCGGCGCCTCCTCGCCGCCGGCGCCGCCCTGGGGCTCGCCTTCGAGTGCCCCTACCAGGTCGGCCTGGCGATCGCCGGGCTGATGCTCTGGCTCCTCCTCCGCGGCCGGGAGCGCTGGCGGACCTTCGCGCTCACCGGGGCCGGCCTCGCGGCGGTGCTGGCCCTGGGGGTCCTGGTGGACGCCTGGGGCTACGGCGGCTTCGCCCTGGTCCCCTGGAACTACCTGCGGGTCAACGTGTTCGAGGACCGGGCGGCCGGCTTCGGGACCATGCCGCCCTACGCCTACGCGGGGATCCTCCTCTTGACCTTCCCGCCGTTCGGGGCGGCGCTGCTCGCCGGGCTGCTGCTGCTCTGGTGGCGCCGCCCGGGCCACCTCCTCACCTGGCTCACCGCGCCGTTCGTGATCGGCCACAGCCTCATCGGCCACAAGGAGTTCCGCTTCCTCTTCCCGATGCTCGCCCCCGCCGCGCTCGGCCTCCTGCTCCTCTGGTCGGGCCCCGAGGCGCGCGCCGGGCGCGGCGCCGCCCTCCTGCGCCGGCTGCGGGCCCTCTGGTTCAGCCGCGCCGTCTGGGCCCTCGACCTCGCGGCGGTGCTGCTCCTCTGCCTGCTCCCGAGCAGCGACAACTTCGGGCTCCAGCGCTACTTCCGGGAGCACGGGTACGCGGGCCGGTGGGTGGGGTTCACCGATCCGCTGCGGGCCCACGGGATCGAGACCCCCTTCCTCTGGCCCCGGCCCCTGCCCCCCGTCGCGGTGGTGCGGAGCGTGGCCGAGCTCGCGCGGGCCGCCGACGCGAGCCCGGTGCCGCTGCTCGTCGCCGCGAAGTACCCGCTCCCCGACGGCGCCGCGGACTTCCTGGCGCGGCGGGCGGAGCGGGTCTTCGTCTCGCTGCCGCCGTTCGTGGCGCGGCTCAACCTCTTCCACTGGGTGGACCGGGCCGACCTGACCTACGTCTACCGGATCCCTCCGGCGCTCCCGGGGAAGACCGCCGGCGCCCCCGGCAAGGGGCGGGCGCCGCCCCGCGCGGCTACTCGCCGGCGGCCGCCGGGGCGTCGAGGACCGCGCGCACCCGCGCCAGCAGCGCCCCGCCGGTGAAGGGCTTCTGCAGGAGCTGGACGCCGGGCGCGAGCACGCCCTGGCGGGAGATGGCGTCGCCGGTGTAGCCGGACATGAAGAGCACCCGCAGCCCCGGGCGGCGGCGCGCGATGGCCGCCGCCACCTCCGGCCCCGGCCGGTCGGGCAGGATCACGTCGGAGAGGAGCAGGTCGAGCGCTCCGCCCCAGGCGGCCTCGGCGGCGAGCGCCTCGGCGGCGCTCCCGGTGACGAGGAGGCGGTACCCGGCCTCCTCGAGCGCCCGGGCCACGACCTGGCGGACCTGGGGATCGTCCTCGAGGAGCAGGATCGCCTCGCCGCCCCCGGCCGGCCGCGGGGCCGGCGCGGCGGCGGGCCCGGCCAGCGCCCCGTCGGCGCGCGGGAGCAGGATCTCGAAGGAGGTCCCGCGCCCCTCCTCGCTCTCGAACGCGATGACCCCGCCCATCTGCCGGACGAGCCCGTGGACCGTGGCCAGGCCGAGCCCGGTCCCCTCCCCGGGAGGCTTGGTGGTGAAGAACGGCTCGAAGACCCGGCGCCGCACCTCGGCCGACATGCCCACCCCGGTGTCGGAGACCCGGAGGGCGACGTGGGGCCCGGGGCTCGCGCCGGGCCGGGCGCGGGCGGCGCCCTCGTCGAGCGCCAGGTTCTCGGCGGCGATGGTGAGCCGCCCGCCCCGGGGCATGGCGTCGCGCGCGTTCACCGCCAGGTTCATGATCACCTGATCGAGCTGGGCCGGATCGCACCGGACGGGCCAGAGTCCCTCCGCGAGCTCCACCCGCAGGGCGAGATCCTCCCCCAGGACCCGCGCCAGGAGCCGCTCGCTCGCCCGGAGCAGGGGCGCGAGGTCGACGACCTCCGGCGCGATCACCTGCCGGCGCGCGAAGGAGAGGAGCTGGCGGGTGAGGTCGCGCGCCCGCTCGCCCGCCGCCTGGATCGCCTCGACGTCGGCCAGCGCCGGCGCGCGCCCGGCGGCGAGGTCCTCGCGGAGCGCCTCGGCCCCGGAGAGGACCACGGTGAGGAGGTTGTTGAAGTCGTGGGCCACCCCGCCCGCCAGGCGGCCGATGC
>JAJYHA010000427.1:3806-4166 GCA_021784995.1 Myxococcales bacterium | reverse complement strand
GAGCAGCCGCTCGAGCGCCGCGCGGTCGAGCCGCAGCGGCGGGAGCCGGACCATGGGCCACCCCTCCCGGTCGCGCTGGTCGAGGTACTCCAGCCCGGCCGTGGCGAGGAGCCGCCCGGCGCCGTCCGGCGCGACCAGGCGCAGGGCGAGCCGCAGCGCGCCGCTGTCGTTCCGGAGCTCGGCCATCGGCGCTCGTTCTTACTGCGTTTCGGCGCCGGGGGGAACCGCGCGCCCGGCGTGGCCCGGGGGGCGTCCGGCCGTTAGAGTGAAGGGTCCATGAGCGAGCTGGAGTGCATCGTCGTCAAGGGGGCCCGGGAGCACAACCTCAAGGCCATCCACCTCGAGATCCCCAAGAAGAAG
>JAJYHA010000427.1:0-3796 GCA_021784995.1 Myxococcales bacterium | reverse complement strand
CTGGCGTTCGACACGCTCTACGCCGAGGGGCAGCGCCGGTACGTCGAGTCGCTCTCCTCCTACGCCCGGCAGTTCCTGGGCCAGATGGAGAAGCCGAAGTACGACACCATCCGGGGCCTCTCGCCCACCATCTCCATCGAGCAGAAGGCGGCCTCCAACAACCCCCGGTCCACCGTCGGCACCATCACCGAGGTGCACGACTACCTGCGCGTCCTCTACGCCTCCATCGGAGTGCAGCACTGCCCGGGCTGCGGGCGGCCGGTCGGGAAGCAGACGGCGGAGCAGATCGTCGACGCCATCCTGGCCTCCCCCGAGGGCGCCCGCGTCCTGATCCTGGCGCCGCTGGTGCAGAACCGGAAGGGCGAGTACCGCGAGCTGCTCGGCGACGCCCACCAGCGCGGGTTCGCGCGCGTGCGCGTGGACGGCCTGGTCCACTCGCTCGAGGAGCGGCTGGCGCTCGACAAGAAGCTGAAGCACGACATCGAGCTGGTGGTGGACCGGCTGGTGGTGAAGCCCGCCATCCGCGCCCGGCTCACCGACTCGGTGGAGACGGCGCTGCGGGAGGGGAAGGGCACGCTCGTGGTGGCCGACGCGGCGCACGAGCAGCGGGTCGGCCCGGGGATCGATCCCGAGGAGTACAAGCGGCACGATCGGTTCTTCTCCGAGCTGAACGCCTGCCACGCCTGCGGGCTCAGCTTCGGCGAGCTCGTCCCGCAGGCCTTCTCGTTCAACAGCCCGCTCGGCTCGTGCCCCGACTGCCAGGGCCTCGGCACGCGCGCCGAGATGGACCCCGACCTCATCGTCCCCGACCCTTCGCTCACCATCCGCCAGGGCGCGGTCGATCCCTGGGCCACCGGCATGGAGCGGGGCGAGGGGTGGACCTTCGAGTTCGTGGAGCACCTGGCGCGCTCGCTCGGGCTCGACCTCGACACGCCCTGGTCACGGCTCCCGCGGGCCCAGCGCGAGGTGGTCCTGCACGGCAATGAGGGCCAGGGGCGCGCCCGGATCGTCTGGGAGGGCGTGGTGAACCAGCTCCACCGCCGCTTCAAGGCGACGGGGTCCGAGGCGATGCGGCGCTACTACATGCGCTACTTCTCCGACAAGCCCTGCCCCACCTGCGGCGGGGAGCGGCTGCGGCCGGAGAGCCGGGCGGTCCGCATCCGCGGCCGGGGGATCGTGGACCTGTCCCGGCTCACCATCGCGGAGGCGCACGCCTGGCTGGGCGCGCTCGACCTGCGGGGGGCCGAGGCCCGCATCGCCGAGGAGCTGCTGAAGGAGATCCGCAACCGGCTCCGGTTCCTGCTCGACGTGGGGCTCGGCTACCTGACGCTCGACCGCCCCGGGCCGTCGCTCTCCGGCGGCGAGAGCCAGCGCATCCGGCTCGCCTCGCAGATGGGATCCGAGCTCACCGGCGTCATCTACATCCTCGACGAGCCGTCGATCGGGCTCCACCAGCGCGACAACGGGAAGCTCCTCGGCACGCTCAAGCGCCTGCGCGACATCGGCAACTCCGTGATCGTGGTCGAGCACGACGAGGAGACGATGGAGGAGGCCGACTGGCTGGTGGACTTCGGCCCCGGGGCCGGCGAGCACGGCGGCGCGATCGTCGCGCAGGGCACCCCGGCGCAGGTGAAGGCCAGCCCGGCCTCGCTCACCGGCGCCTACCTGGCGGGCCGCCGCTCGATCGCGATCCCCGGGCGGCGGCGGGCCGGCCGCGGCGCGCTGACGGTGGTGGGGGCGAGCGCCAACAACCTCCGGGACGTCACGGTGGCCTTCCCGCTCGGCACCCTCACCGCGGTGACCGGCGTCTCCGGCGCCGGCAAGTCGACCCTGGTCAACAACGTGCTGCGGCCGGCGCTCCTGCGCCTGCTCCACGGCACCCGCGAGGTCCCCGGGAAGCACGAGGCGATCCGCGGGCACGACGCCGTCGACAAGATCATCGACATCAACCAGCAGCCCATCGGCCGCACGCCGCGCTCCAACCCGGCCACCTACACCAAGGTCTTCGACGCCATCCGCGACGTGTTCGCGCAGACGCCCGAGGCGCGCGCCTTCGGGTACCAGCCCGGCCGCTTCAGCTTCAACGTGAAGGGCGGGCGGTGCGAGGCGTGCCAGGGCGACGGCATGAAGCTGGTGGAGATGCACTTCCTCGCCGACGTGCTGGTGCCCTGCGAGGTGTGCCGCGGCCGGCGCTTCAACGAGGCGACCCTGCGCGTGCAGTTCAAGGGCAAGAACGTCGCCGAGGTGCTCGACCTGTCGGTGCACGAGGCGATGGAGCTCTTCGCCGCCCACCGCGAGATCGCCCGCATCCTGCAGACGCTCGACGACGTGGGGCTCGGGTACGTGAAGCTCGGCCAGCCGTCGCCGACGCTCTCCGGCGGCGAGGCGCAGCGCATCAAGCTCTCCCGGGAGCTGGCGCGCGTCGGGACCGGTCACACGCTCTACATCCTCGACGAGCCCACCACCGGGCTGCACTTCGAGGACGTGCGCCGGCTGCTGCAGGTCCTGGATCGGCTGGTGGCGGCGGGCAACACGGTGGTCGTGATCGAGCACAACCTGGACGTCGTCAAGTGCGCGGACTGGGTGGTGGACCTCGGCCCCGAGGGCGGCGAGGAGGGCGGCCGGGTGGTGGCCGAGGGGACGCCCGAGCAGGTGGCCGCGGTCCCGGAGAGCTTCACCGGCCAGTACCTGGCCAGGGTGCTGGGCGACCGGCAGGCGCGCCGCGACATCAAGCAGGTGGCTTCACGGGGCGAGGTGCGGTAGGAGGGTGCGGTCCAGGAGGCCGCCATGCCCACCACCGTCGAGAACCTGAAGGTCGCCTTCGCCGGCGAGAGCCAGGCCAACCGGAAGTACCTCGCCTTCGCGCGCCAGGCCGACAAGGAGGGCTTCCCCCAGATCGCGAAGCTCTTCCGCGCCGCGGCCGACGCGGAGACGATCCACGCCCTCGCACACTTCGCCAACATGGGCGGCGTCGGCTCCACCCTCGAGAACCTGCGCGACGCGGTCGCCGGCGAGACCTACGAGTACACCGAGATGTACCCGCCCATGGTCGAGCAGGCCAGGGCGGAGGGGCACCGGGCCCGCACGATGCTGGGCTTCGCGGGCTCGGTCGAGAAGATCCACGCCGGCCTCTTCGGGCAGGCGCTGGCGGCCCTCCAGTCGGGGGCCGACCTCTCCGCCATGGACGTCTACCTCTGCCCCGTGTGCGGCGACGTCGAGTTCGGGAACCCGCCCGAGAAGTGCCCGGTGTGTGGCGCGCCGGCGGCGAAGTTCCAGAAGATCGCCTGAAGGGCGCCCGATCCCTCCGCGCCGCGCCGGCGGCGTTCGCCGCCCCCGGCCGGCGTGGCGGCGCGTGCCGGCGCTATCCGTTGAGCACCGGCGACCCTGCGTGTAAGTTCCCGGTGGAATGACCGACCTCGACGCCGACGCCCTGCTGGCGATGCTGCGCGATCCCAACCGGGAGTCGCAGGAGATCGCGACCGCCGCTGCCGTCCCGCGAGAGGAGGTAGGCCGCGCCTGCCGGCTCGTGATGGGCATCGCCAAGGCGCGGGCCGAGGAGGTGCTCACGCTTCCGGCACCGCTCGCGCTCGCGGCGCTCCACGCCGCGGCCGCCGCGGGCCGCGCCGACGTGATCGCGGCCGCCGCGGGCCATCCCGGCAAGGAGGTGGCGAAGGAGGGGAAGCGCATGCTCTACCTCCTGCGGACGCGCGGGATGGCCGTCCCGGAGGCGCCGCGGTCCGCTCCGCCGCCGCCCCTCCCCTCCCCCGAGGTCCTCTTCCCCTGCTACGTGATCGGA
>JAJYHA010000039.1 GCA_021784995.1 Myxococcales bacterium | reverse complement strand
GCGGTCGCCCAGGTAGACGTTGTCGCCCATCCCGATCTCGTCGCCGTAGTAGAGGATGGGCGTCCCCGGGAAGGAGAAGAGGAGGCCGTTGAGGAGCTCGATGCGCCGGCGGCTCCCGTCCACGAGCGGCGCCAGCCGGCGGCGGATGCCGAGGTTGAGGCGCATCCGCGGGTCGGCGCTGTAGGCGAGGTACATGTAGTCCCGCTCGTCGTCGGTCACCATCTCCAGCGTCAGCTCGTCGTGGTTGCGGAGGAAGAGGCCCCACTGGCAGGAGGCCGGGATCTCGGGCGTCTGCGCCATGATGTCGACGATGGGGCGCACGTCCTCCAGCCGCAGCGCCATGAAGATGCGCGGCATGAGCGGGAAGTGGAAGGCCATGTGGCACTCGTCGCCGTCGCCGAAGTAGGGGCGGACGTCGGCGGGCCACTGGTTCGCCTCCGCCAGCAGCATGCGACCCGGGTGCGTCGCGTCGAGGGCGGCGCGGATCTGCCGGATGATCGCGTGGGTCCCGGGCAGGTTCTCGCAGCTCGTCCCCTCCGCCTCGACCAGGTAAGGGATGGCGTCGAGCCGGAACCCGTCCACGTCCATGTCGAGCCAGAAGCGCATCACCTCCAGCATCTCCTGGAGGACGCGCGGGTTCGCGAAGTTGAGGTCGGGCTGGTGGCTGAAGAAGCGGTGCCAGAAGTAGGCGTTCGCCTCCGGATCCCAGGTCCAGTTCGACTTCTCCGTGTCGGTGAAGATGACGCGCGCGTCGGCGTACTTCCGGTTGGTCTCGCTCCAGACGTACATGTCGCGCTCCGGGGAGCCGGGCGGGGCGCGGCGGGCGGCCTGGAACCACGGGTGCTGGTCGGAGGTGTGGTTCACCACCAGCTCCACCAGCACGCGGATGTCGCGATCGTGCGCGGCCGCCACCAGCCGCCGGAAGTCGTCGAGCGTGCCGTAGGCCGGGTGGACGTCGCGGTAGTCGGAGATGTCGTAGCCGTCGTCGCGCTGCGGCGAGGGGAAGAAGGGCAGCAGCCACAGGCAGGTGACGCCGAGGTCCTGCAGGTAGTCGAGCTTCTCGATCAGCCCGGGGAAGTCGCCGACGCCGTCGCCGTTCCCGTCGAAGAAGGCGCGGACGTGCGTCTCGTAGACGATCGCGTCCTTGTACCACTGCGGATCGCTGGGGCGCCGGGCCATGGCGGAGCACGGGGCCGCGTCGGGCCGGCCCCGTCATACCGTCATCCCAGCGCGGCCGCAACGTGGCCGGACGCCCAGTGCGCGAGGGCGAAGATGGTGAGCTGCGGATTCACGCCCAGCGACGTCGGGAAGACGGAGCCGTCCACCACGAAGACGTTCTCGTGCGCGTTCAGGCGCAGATCCGGGCCGACGACCGACCGCTCGGGGTCGCGGCCCATGCAGCACCCACCCATCTGGTGCGCCGTGAAGATCACCAGGCGCCCGGCCTCCCACGGGGCGCGATCGAGGGCGGCCACGTCGCGCTCGCCCCGGATCTCCACCGGGTCCTCGTGCAGCGAGACCACCCGCTCGGCGCCCGCCGCCAGGTGGACGCGCGCCAGCGCCTTCGACCCCTCGCGCAGGGCCTCCCAGATCTCGTCGCGGATCGGGTAGTCGATGGCGATCCGGCCGTCGCCGCGGAGGGAGACGGTCCCGCCCACCTCGCCGGGGAGGAAGCCGTCGACGGTCAGCGCGATGAGCGCCGCCGTGCGTGGCAGGTCCCGCATGGCCTCCTCGTGGACCGCGCCGAAGCCCCCCACGGAGACGGCGGCCAGCATGGGGTGCACCGGGGCCGCCTCGAGGAAGAAGCCCACCTTGCCCGGCCCGCGGTCGGCGAAGTGGTGCGAGGCCACCGACTGCGGCGCCCCGTAGTAGCCCTCGATGCGGTGCGGGTAGACGCCCACCATCGCCACGACCGGGTGCAGGAAGGTGCGCGCCCCGACCTTCCCCGCCAGCGTGATGTCGTTGCGCAGGAGCAGCTCCGGATCGTTCACGGCGCCGCCCGAGAGGACGAGCAGCCGGGGCCGCACGGTGACCGTGCGGCCGGTGGGCCGGTCGGTGCGGGGATCGAAGATCTCCGCCCGGACGGCCGTGACGCGCCGCCCCTCGCGCAGGAGCGTCCGCGCGCGCGCGTTCGCGTAGACGCGCGCCCCGCCCGCCACCGCGTCGGGCACGTAGGTGAGGTCGGCCGAGAGGTGCGCGCCCGTCGGGCAGCCCATCCCGCAGTAGCCGAGGTAGGAGCACCCCTCCACGTTGCGGCGCGTGCGCTCGCGTCGCCAGCCGAGCCTGCCCGCGCCCTCCCACAGGACGGCGTTGTTCGCGTTCACGCCCTCCGCCGGGACCTCGCGCACGTGGAGCCGCTCCTCCACCGCGGCGAAGTGCGGGGCCAGCGCCTCCGGCGTGAGCGCGTCGAGGCCGTGGAGCGCGCGCCAGTGGGCGAGGACCCGGTCCGGCACGCGGAAGCTGGTGTTCCAGTTGACGGTGGTCGAGCCGCCGATGGACCGGCCCTGCAGGACGGTGATGGAGAGGTCCGTCGTGGCCCGCTGGCCGTGGTCCTGGTAGAGGCGGGGGTAGGCGGTCGCCTCCTGCATGTCGCCCTCGGCGGGGCGGAACCAGGGCCCCTCCTCGAGGACCACCACCCGGGCCCCGACGGCGGTCAGCCGCGCCGCGACGACCGACCCGCCCGCGCCCGAGCCGACCACGCACACGTCGCAGCGCTCCTCGACGTCCGCCACCACGTCGCTCCCGGTGAGGATCCGCCCGGCTCCGGCGTCAGCGATCGGCATGGGAGGGACCCGGGGGGACGGCGGGGAGCGTCGGGGCCGCCGCGGGCGCGGGGCGCGGCGGTGGACCTGGATAGCCGATGGCGGGCCAGGTCTCGGGCGAGGCGTAGTAGGTCGCGTAGACGAGCCGCTTCAGGGCGCGGTAGCCGGTGCGGCGCACCGCGAGCCGGCTGCGCGCCCACGCGCGGAGCCGCCGGTCCTGGAGCTCCGGCGGCGCTCCGGTGAAGAGCCGCGGCTGGCCGTCGAGCACCAGCCCCGCCAGGGCGCTCTCGAAGAGGCCGACGAGGCGGCGCAGGTCGCGCTGCGTGGCGGGGTCGGCCATGGCCGCGACGCCGTCCATCTTGCGCACGAGGCCGACCTCGGCCGGCCGCGGGACGCCCGCCCGCACGGGGACCAGGCGGTCGGCCACGGCGAGCAGGACCGCCGCTTCCTCCGGCGTGAAGACCTGGAGCGTTCCCCCCGCTGCAGCGAGCGGCCGGGTCCGGCGCGTCCCGAGCCAGCCCCCTGCGCCGGCCGCCAGGAGCGCCGCCCCGACGAGGCCTCGCTTCAGGAAGCTCCGCCGCTCCTCGTCGTGGCCGGGGAGCAGGATCTGCGAGCGCCGCCGCGAGCGCCTCGACGCCATCGGGGCGAGCGTACCCCAATCGCGGCGCACCCGGGGCGAGATCCCTCATGAGGCGTCCGCCGGGGCGCGTCTTGACGCTCGAGCGCAGAGCGCTCATAGATCGACGCAGTGAGCGTGCCGGTTTCCCGCCGGCAAGGGGGCTGGAAGCAGGGGCCCCGCGCTGATGGAAGGGTCCGTCTCGTGCGGACCCTTCGCGTTTCCGGTGCCGCGGTCACGGGCGGCGGCGGGACGGGGGAGGCGCTCGGTGCCCTCAGGGGCGCGCCGCGGCTGCGCCGGGGGAGCGCGCCAGCCTGCGCGCGACCCGGTGGCCGTCCAGCTCCGGCACCACCACCACCTGATCGAGCTCGTGGCCGGGGAGCGAGAGCTCGATGCGGTGGCGCTCGTCGAGGCGGACGCGCGGCACGGTGAGCGGCGTCACGCCCGCCGCCACGTCGTCGAACCGCACCGTCGCGCCGGGTGGTTCGCTCTCGATCGTGAGCGGGCCCACGGCGGCGGGCAGCTCGGCGTGGACGTGCCGGACCGCCTGCCGGAGATCGCGGTCGACGACCACCGTGGCCGACTTCCGGTCGGGGGCGGAGAGGGTGACCGTGACCGGGCGCCAGGCGGGGATCCCCTCGACGAGCGTGGGTGTCGGGGCGTCGACGGGGCTCCCGTCGACGGTCACCCGGGCCCCCGGGGGATCGGAGGTCACCGCGAGCGCGCCGGGGCGGAGCGCCGCCGAGGCGAGCCACCCGCCGCCGCCGGCCAGGGCGGCGACCACGAGCGCGAGCG
>JAJYHA010000413.1 GCA_021784995.1 Myxococcales bacterium | reverse complement strand
CGCGCGGCGTGCTGTCCGGCCACCTCCTGCGCGTCCGGCAGCGCGGTCGGGTCTTCGCGCTCCATCGGGGGCGAATCCTAACGGAGGTCCGGCCTCGCGCGAAGCGGCGTCCGCGAGACCGTGCAGGGGGGACGGTTCCACGCGCGGCCGCCGGAGCGGGCCGCGCCGTGCCGGCGCGGGATCGGATCGGCCCCGCGCCGGCCGCCCGTCACGGGCCCTGGGCCTTCGCGCCCTGCTGCGCGACCTCGGCCGCCGGCCGCCGGTTCACGTAGATGCTGCGCCGGCCCTGGAACTCCTCGTCCTCGCGCGCGAACACGGTGATGACGTTGTTCCCCGCCTTCAGCGGCACGTCGGCCGCGAAGTCCACCTTCGAGGAGCCCGAGGCGTCCGGCACGACCTTGAAGTAGACCTTCTGCTCGTTGGCGAAGATGAAGAGGTCGCGCAGGCGCGTCTCGGCCCCCGGGACGCCGGGCGGCACCACGGCCGAGCCGTGGACGCGGATCTTGTCGGCGCTGACCACCACCGCGCCCTGCGCCGGGTCGGGCACCAGCGCGATCCGCGGCGGCTCGCGCTGCCACACCTCGGCCACGGCGACCGGGCCCTTCGCCGCGTGCGGCGCGGGCGCGACGTCGCCGCCTGCCACGAACCCGGCGCGGCCCTTCAGCCACTCCACCTTGACGAAGTCGCCGAACCGGCCCGTCACCGGGAGCAGCGCGCCCTGCTTCGCCACCGCGATGGCCGGCGCCCCGGGCGCCGCGCCGGTGCGCACGATCGCCTGCGGGGCGGAGACGCGCACCGTGCCCGATGCGGGCGTGTGGCGCGGGCCCTCGGCGACGACGGGGAACTCGATCCGATCGGCCACCAGCTCGTCCAGCTTCTCGTCGACCACCATCACGCGGAGCGCCATCCGGTCGGCCTGGAGGTTCCGCTTGACCTCCACCTCGAAGGTCGCGCGCTTCACCTCGCCCGGCGAGATGGCGCCCACCACGGCCCGGCCCTTCTTGATGAAGACCTTCTCGTCGCCCAGGTTCTTGATGGAGACGAACGTCTTGTCGCCCGAGGAGCCCGCCCCCTCGTTCCGCACGTCCACGTGGATGGCGACCGTCTCGCCGCGCTCCACCAGGCCGTCGCCGTTGCCCGCCGCGTCGTCGTCCACCTGGCTCGAGAAGGCGAAGACCGGCTTGGGCGCCTCGACCACGTCGAGCGACGTGAGGACGTCGCCCGGCGCGTGGCCGCCCTCGTCCTCGAAGTGCAGGCGCACGTCGTCGTGGCGGCTGTCGAGCCCGGGCGGAAGCTTGAGGGGCACCGTCCAGCTCCGCCTCTCGCCCGGCTTGACCAGGCCGAAGACGAACTCGCGCCGGTCGAAGAAGGGGGACTTCTCCACGATGGTCCAGCCCCGGAGCCGTCGCAGGGCGCCGTCGCCGCGGTTCTCCACCGTGACGGTCCAGGGGACCGTCTCGCCCGCGCGCTCGCGCCGTCCCGGAGGGGGCGTGACCGTGATCGCGGCCCGGGGCGTCCCCTGCGCCGGCCCGGCGGACCAGTCGACGCCGAGCGCCGCCAGCCGCGTCTCCAGCCGGCGCTCCTCCTCGGCGCGGCGCTCCGCCACGAAGGTCCCGGCCGCCTGCAGGAGGTGGGCGCGATCGGCGAACCCGGCGCGGCCCAGCAGGTCGCGCGCGAAGCGGATCTGGTAGTCCTCCACCAGCTCGTCGGGGTTGGCCTCGGCGTCCTCGTCCTCCTGCTGCTCGGGGGTGAGCTCGGCGTCGGCGTGCGCCCGTGCCGCCTCCGCGCGCCGGGCGTCGGCCTTCATCGCCTTGGCGACGAGGTCCTCCTTCTCGTCCAGCAGGTAGCGCAGCTCGAGCGGCGCCCGCTCCGTCCGCTCGCGCCGCTCGCGGGTGCGCTTCTCCTGCTCGGAGCGCGTGAGCTTGGCGTCGGCCGGGTTGCCGAAGTGCTTGTCGAGCTCCGACTCGCCCATCACGCGCGGCGGCGCGAAGTAGTTGACGGCGTCCTTGAGGAGGCGCCCGGGCAGCAGGAGCACGTCGGGCGTGACGCCGACCTCCTGGATCGACACGTCGCCCGGCGTCAGGTACTGCGCGATGGTCAGCTTGAGCGCCGACTCCTCGCTGGGCCGGGCCGGGTCGGAGAAGTCGTACAGCACCTGGACCGATCCCTTGCCGAAGGTCTGGCGGCCGATGACCAGCGCGCGATCGTTGTTCTTGAGGGCCCCGGCCACGATCTCGCTGGCGGACGCCGAGCTGTTGTTCACGACGACCACCAGCGGCAGCGAGATCATGTCGTCCGGGTCGGCGTGGGCCTCCTTCACCTCGTGCATCCGCATGCCCTCGCCCACGGTCTTCACGATGACCCCGTGCGAGAGGAAGAGATCGGAGACGCTGATGGCCTGCTCGAGCAGCCCGCCCGGGTTGCCGCGCAGGTCGAGCACGAGGCCCTTCAGCTGCCCGCCCGCCTGTGCCTTCTCCTGGCGGATGGCGGCCACCAGGTCGCGCGTGGTGTTGGCCGAGAACTGGGACAGCTTGACGTACCCGACGTCGCCGGCGAGCAGCTTCGCCTGGGGCACCGTCTCGACGCTGATCACCTCGCGCGCCAGGTCGAAGCGGCGTGGCTCGGGCCAGCCGGCCCGCTGCACGGTGATGGCGACGCGGGTGGCGGGCTTGCCGCGCAGCCGGTCCACAGCGTCCTGCAGGTCCATGTTCACCGTGGACTGCTCGCCGATCTTGCCGATGACGTCCTTGGCCTTGATGCCCGCCTTCTGCGCCGGGGTGTTCTTCAGCACCCGGACCACGGTCAGGTTGCCGTCGCGCATGGCGATCACGAAGCCGAGCCCGCCGAACTCGCCCTTGGTCTGCAGGCGCATCTCGCGGAACATCTTGGGATCGAGCAGGATCGAGTGCGGATCGAGCGTGGAGAGCATGCCGTTCGTGGCCGCGTACTCGATCTCGCGCAGGTTCTTGTGGGCGACGAGGTGCTGGCGGATGAACGAGACGGCGTCCCCCATCACCGCGCGCACCTTGTAGATGCTGTCGACGCCCGAGATGTCGAGCGGGCGGGTGGCGGAGCCGACGGTGAGCGTCAGCTTGCCCGAGCTGGCGTCGCCGTCCACCATCACCTCGGCCACGGTCTTCTCGATCATCTCGAGCGACGCGACCACCATCGCCCTGGGATCGATCCGCCGGGGGTCGACGTAGTTCTCCGCCACGTAGTGGATGGCGCGCGAGAAGATCGGGAGGGCGTCGAGCGGGTAGTCGGCGTCCTCCGGGCGGACGGACGGATCGTGCGCGCGGGCGACGACGCGCGGCGCCGCGCCGGCCTCGCTGAGGAGCGCGTAGGCGAGGCCGGCGCCCATCGCGAGGGATACCGCGAGGGACGCGACGAGGCGTGAGGTGCGGTTCATTCGCATGACCGGGGCTGGGTGTTCCAAGAAGGCCTGCTCTCGAGGGTCGAGGATAGGGTGGCGATGGGGGTCGTGCAAGGAGAACAGGGAGGGAGGGGCGCCTCATCCGTCGCGAAAATCGTGCCGGAGTGCAGGGTGTTGGCGAGATGTCGGAGGCGCGCGCGACACTCTGCGGCTGAAATGGTGGAGCGCTTGCGCCGGCACCCGAGCGTCGTCGCCCTCGCGGCGTACGTCGCCGTCGCCGCGGTGGCGACGTGGCCGCTCCTGGCGCGCTTCGGCAGCGAGATCGCGGGCGATCGCGCGGCGTGGCGCACTCTCTGGACCTTCTGGTGGTGGGGGGAGAGCGCCGGCCGGCACGCCTCTCCCTTCTTCTGCGACGCCCTGCGCTGGCCGGAGGGAGTCCGGCTTCCGCTGCAGACCACGAACCTGCCCTGGGCGCTGGCCGTGCTCCCCTTCTGGAATGCGACGCCGGGGATCCCGGAGGTGGCGCTCTACAACGCCGTCCTCTTCGCCACCTACCCGCTCGCCGGCTTCACCACCTACCTGCTCGCGCGCGAGCTGTGGGGCGGGCTCCTGGCGCCGCTCCTCGCCGGGATGCTCTACACGATGAGCGCGTACCACTTCGGGCACGGCCTGGGTCCGCTCGAAGCCGTCTCGGTGGAGTGGTCGCCGCTCTACTTCCTGGGGTTGGTGCGGACGGTGCGGCGTCACGGGATCGGGGCGCCGCTCCTCGCCGGCGCCGCGCTGGCGCTGGCGGCGCTGACGGCGCCGCACCACCTCGCC
>JAJYHA010000304.1 GCA_021784995.1 Myxococcales bacterium | reverse complement strand
CGCACCTCGACGACGCCGAGGGGGCCGAGGCGGCCTTCCGGCGGGCGCTCGAGGTGGACCCCGCCAACGGCGACGCGCTCGACGCGCTGACGGAGCTCTTCACGCGCCGCGGCCGCGTGCGCGACCTCGTCATCGCCCTGGAGCAGAAGCTGGAGGCGGCGGCGGGCCTGGAGGAGAAGAAGGCGACCCTGCGCGAGATGGCCCGCATCTACGAGGACCAGCTCCACGATCCCGCCGAGGCCGTCACGGCGCTGAGGCGTGTCCTCGAGCTCGACGGCGCCGACGCGGCCGCGCTCGAGACCCTGGCCGGCCTGCACCGGCGGCAGGCGCGGTGGGGCGAGCTGGTCGCGGTCCTGGCCCGTTCGCGCGACCTGGCGGAGGACCCCGCCGCCCGGGCGGGTTACCAGCTGCAGATCGCGGCGCTGCACGAGAACGAGCTGGCGGACGACGAGGCGGCCGTCCAGTCCTACCGCGCCGTCCTGGCCCTGGACGACCGGCAGCGCGAGGCGCTGGCGGGCCTGGAGCGGCTCCACACCAAGCTCGACCGATGGGCGGAGCTGAACGGCGTCTACGAGCGGCAGATCGAGCTGGCGGCGGACCCGCGCGAGAGGGTGCGCGTCCTGGCGAAGAGCGCCGCCGTCCTGGAGGAGAAGCTCCACGATCCGGCGGGCGCGATCGCCCGGCACGAGGCGGTGCTGGAGATCGAGCCGGACAGCGTGGCGGCGCTGAAGGCCCTGGCGGCGCTCTACCGGCGCGCGGCCATGCCCGAGAAGCTCATCGACGTGCTCCAGCGGCACGCCGCCCTGGCGCGCGATCCGCGGGAGGCGGCCGCGCTCGAGGTGCAGGTCGGCGAGACCTGGTGGCGGGATCGGGGCCGGACCGACCAGGCCGAGGCCGCCCTGGCCCACGCGCTGCAACTCGACCCCGACTCGCGGGCGGCGGTGGCGGCCCTGGCGAGCCTCCACGAGCAGGGCGGGCGCTGGGACCGCGCCCTGGAGATGCTGCAGCGAGAGGCGCGGCTGGCGGGCGGCGGGCCGGAGGTGGTCGAGATCCAGGCGCGCAGGGCCCGCATCGAGCTCGAGCACCTGCAGGACCGGGCGGCGGCCAAGATCTCCTACGCGCGGGCGCTCGACGTCGACCCGGGCCACCTGCCCTCGCTGCGCGCGCTGCGCGCCCTCGCCGGGGAGGAGGGCGATCGGGACACCTACCTGCGCCTGCTCCTGGCGGAGGCGCGCTACGCCGAGGGGGACGCCGCGCGGGCGGACCTGCTCCACGAGGCCGGGCGCATCCACCAGGAGGAGCGCGACGATCCCGACGGCGCGGCGCGCCTCTACGAGGAGGCGCTGCGGCACGTCCCGGACCACCTCGACGCCGCGCGCCCGCTCGCCGACCTGTACGTCGCGCGCGGCGACTGGGCCCGCGCGGAGCAGGTCCTCGACGTGATCGTGGCGCGGCTGGCCGGGGACGGCGCGGCGCAGGAGCTGTGCCGCCAGAGCTACCGCCTCGGTTACGTGGCGGAGAAGCTGGGCGATCGCGCCAAGGCCCTGCAGTGGCAGCGGCGGGCGTACGAGCTCGACGCGACCTACCTGCCGGCGCTCGAGGCGCTGGGCGCGCTGCTCGTGCAGGCGGAGGCCTGGGAGGAGGCCCTGCGCGTGTTCCAGGCCGTCCTCATCCACCACCGCGACGGCCTCACCGACCTGGAGGTGGTGGAGACCTACTGGCAGATCGGCGACGTCCAGGCGCGGCTCGGCCAGCCCGAGCGGGCCGTGCACAGCTTCGAGAAGGCGCTCGAGATCGACGCCGGCCACGAGCGCGCGCGGCGCGGGCTGATCGCCGGCCTCGAGGCGGGCGGCGACTGGGAGGCGGCGGTCGAGCACCGGCGCAAGCTGCTGCCGCTCCTGGACCCCGCGGCCCGGCGCGTGGAGTACGTCGCCATCGGGACGCTGTGCCGCGACCGCCTCCAGGACCCGTTCCAGGCCGCCGACGCCTTCACGGCCGCGGCGCGCCTCGACCCGGGCGACGCCGAGGTGGTGGAGGCGCTCCTGGCGCTCTACCGGGAGACGCGGCAGGGCCAGAAGGCGGCGGACGTCCTCGCGCGGCTGCTCGAGGCGCCCTCGCTGCGCGAGGACCCGGCCCGCGCGGCGCGGCTGCACCACACCCTGGGCCTCACGCTGCGCGACGACGTGAAGGACGAGGCGGGCGCGGCGCGGGAGCTGGAGCGCGCGCTCGAGGCGGATCCGCTGCGGGTGCAGGCCTTCGTGGACCTGGAGGCGCTGCTCACTGCGGGCCGGCGCTGGCGCGAGCTGGAGCAGGCCTACGTCCGGATGATCCAGCGGCTGCCCCGGGGGCCCGCGTCGGCCGGCCGACGCCTCGCGCTGTGGAGGGCGCTGGGCGAGCTCTACCGGCGCGTCCTCGACGATCCGGAGAACGCCCGCATGGCGTTCGAGGTGGTGGCGAAGGCCGACCCCGACGACGCGGCCGCCGTGGAGGCGCACGCCGAGCTGGCGGCGCGCATCCCCGGTCACCAGGCCGAGGCGGTGGCGGGCTACCGCCGGCTGCTGGCGGTGGGCGAGGCGCCCGGGAAGGCGCTCTCGGCGCTGGTCCGGCTCCACGCCGAGGGCAAGGCGTACGACGAGGCGTACTGCGCCGCGCAGGCGCTGGCCTTCCTGGCCGGGGGCGCGACCCCCGAGGAGGGCCAGGTGGTCTCCCGCCTGCGCCGCTTCGCGCGCGAGACCGCCACCGGCGCGCTCGACGACGCGCGCTGGGAGAGGCTCCTCCACGAGCGCACGCGCGGGCCGCTGGCCGCCATCCTGGCGCTCCTGGTGCGCGACGCGTCGGAGCTCTTCGTCCAGCAGCCGCGCGACCTAGGCCTCGCGCCCAGGAGGGACGAGCTGGACGTGGGCGCCTCGATGCTCTTCTTCGCCAACATGTACAAGTACGTGGCGCGGGTGCTCGGCCTGCCGCTCCCGCGGCTCTTCCGGTCGGCCGCCGCGGGCGCGCGGATGTCGCTCGTCCCGCTGGCGCCGCCGGCGCTCGTGGCCGGCGAGGAGCTGTTCAAGGAGCGCCCGAAGCGGGAGCTGTGGTTCGCCATCGGCAAGGCCATGACCTTCCTGCGGCCGGAGCTGACGCTGGCGCGCTTCATGCCCCACGCCCAGCTCGACGCGCTGTTCCAGGCGGCGGCGAGCCTGGGGACCTCCCGCTTCGCCGTCAGCGCCGACCCGCATCTGGTCGAGAAGCTGCGGCGCCGCCTGGAGAACCTCCTCCCGGAGCGGACGCGGACGCAGACCCTGAAGCTGCTGGCGCGCTCCTACTGCGACGTGCAGCGGCCGGGGGACGTCCGGGCGTACATGGACGGGGCGGAGCTGACCTCGAACCGGGTCGGGGCCCTGCTGGCGGGCGACCTCGACGTGGTCCGGAGGGTGGTGGGGACGGAGAGGGCGGCGGTGTCGAAGCTCAAGGAGGAGGTGCGGCTGCGCGACCTCGTCCTCTTCTGCGCCTCGCCCGAGTACTCCGCCATCCGGCAGCACCTCGGGATGTCGGTGGTCGTGCCGGCGTGAGGAGGGCGCAGCGCGTGACGTGGCGAGAGCGGCTCACATGGGCGGGAAGGTTCCGATGAGATTCTCCTGCGAGAGCTGTGGCGCGCAGTACATGGTCTCGGACGAGAAGGTCGGGCCGGACGGCGTCAAGGTCCGCTGCAAGCGGTGTGGCACCGTGATCCCGATCCGCCGGCCGAGCGAGGCGGGCGAGGCGGGGGCGGTGGTCCCGGCCGCGCCGCCGGCGGCGGCCGAGCTGGCGCGCGATCCGGACCTGGACCGCGATCTCGAGCAGGCGTTCCACAACGTGCTGGGCGGGGGCTCGATGGCCTCCGCCGCGCCGGCCGCCGCAGGCGACGACGGGGCGGCCTGGTACGTCGCCATCGACGACCGCCAGGTGGGGCCGCTCACGCTCGCGGCCGTGCGGGCGCGCTGGGAGGCGGGCGAGATCGGGCCCGACACCCTGGCCTGGAGGGCCGGGTTGAGCGACTGGGCGCCCATCACCTCCCTCCCCGACATGACGCGCCACCTCGGCGCCGCGCCCGCCCGGTCCTCCGCGGCGAGCCCCGCGCGCACGGGCGCCGACCCGCAGCCGGACGGCGCGGCCCCCGGCCCGGCGGCGAGCGCCGCCGCCGCGCCCGCGTCCGCCGGCACCAACGGG
>JAJYHA010000337.1:2364-4203 GCA_021784995.1 Myxococcales bacterium | reverse complement strand
GCGAAGCTGTGGCAGGCCGCGCACGGCCGGCCGCGGGCGTGCTCGCGAGCGCCGGCGTGACAGCGGAGGCACACGTTCGGCTCGGTGCGCCAGAGGTGCTCGCGGTGGCACGCGCGGCAGGTGGCGTGCACGGGGAGCGAGTGCAGGCCGGCGCGCTGCATCTGCGTGTGGCAGGTGGCGCAGGCGACCAGCTCCTCGCTCGCGGTCCGGGCGTGGGGCTTGTGGCAGCTCCCGCAGTCGAACTGCATGGGCGCGTCGTCCGAGAAGCGCGCGGGCAGCACGCCCTCCGCCAGGTGGCACCGGAGGCAGTCGCGGCGGGTGGGGCGCAGCCCCGGATCGCTGGAGAGGAAGTTGTGGCACGCGAAGCAGTGGAGCTGCTGCATCCCGGTCTCGCGGACCGTGTGCTCGCCGTGGCACCCCTTGCAGCTCGCCACCACCGGCTCGAAGCCGTGCATGCCGGCGGCGTGGCACTTCACGCAGGCGATCTTGTGCTCGACCGCGTGGATGCGGTGCCCGCGCGAGGCCTCGATCTGCGGCCACTGCGGATCGTGCGAGAGGTGGCACGCCGCGCACGCCCCCACCTCGACTCGCGCGTGCGGCCGGGAGCCGTCGGGGCTCCTGCCGGCCAGGAAGGCCCGCAGCATGGCGAGCCCCTCCTCCGTGGTGGCGTGGTGGCAGCGCTGGCAGGCGACGCTGCGGTGGCTGCCCTTGGTCCAGAGGGCGAACTCGGGGCTGGCGCGGTGGCAGTGCGCGCACAGGCCGGGGTCGGTGTCGACGTAGCGCTTGAGCCGCGCGACGCCGTAGGCGCCCGCCAGGACCAGGCCCGCGAGGGCGGCGATCGCGAGCGGGAGGAGCGTGCCGCGGCGGCGCATCGGCCGAGCATCCTATCCGACTCCCCCGGACGCACGAAGCCTGCCGTCGCGGCGGAGGCTCCGTGACCCTGCGCTTCAAGCTCTTCCTGCTCATCGCGGGGATCACGATCTTCTCCACCAGCGGCGTGACGGCCGTCGCCCTGTGGCGCGAGCTGCTGCGCGGTCAGGAGCTGCTGTACCGCGAGGGCGCCGCCGTGGCCGGGCAGCTCGCGAAGCCGGCCGCCCGCTGGTTCGGCCCGCTCGGCCCATCCCCCGGCGCCCACGCGGCCCTCGAGCCGCTGCTGCGGCGGCTGGTGGAGGACGCGCCCCTGGCCCGCGCCTGGATCGTCGACCGCTCGGGCGCGGTGGTCGCGTGCGCGGCGCGGGCGGGGTTCGACTGCCCGGCCGGCGTGCCCACCGAGTTCGCCCCGGCCGAGGCGCCCGTCCAGGCGCTCGTCCGGCTGATGCGGTCGGACGGCCTCGTCACGGGCGCCCCCATCCTCGGCGAGACCGGGCTGGTGGGGGCGGTGCGGGTGGACTTCACCCACGGCGAGGTGGTCGGGAGCGCGCGCGCCCTGACCTGGAGCACCGCCATCGTTGCCGCCTTCTGGATCCTGCTCGGCCAGACCTTCGCCGGGATCCTCCTCTCCGGCCTCACCCGCTCGGTGGACCGGGTGGTGGAGGCGGCCGAGGCGCTCGGGCGCGAGGAGAGCGGGCTGCAGCTCGAGGTCCCGGGCGACCGCGAGCTGGCGGACCTGGTGAACGCCTTCAACCGCATGTCGGCGCGCCTGCGGGAGCGGCGCGACGAGAACCTCCGGCTGATCGGGTCGCTCGAGCAGCGCGTGGCCGAGAAGACGCGCGAGGTGCTGCGCGCCGATCGGCTGGCCACGCTGGGAGGGATCGCGGCCGGCTTCGCGCACGAGCTCGGCAACTCCCTCAACGTGATCCGCGGCTACGCGGCGGTCGCGCTACGCGAGCTGCCCGAGGG
>JAJYHA010000337.1:0-2354 GCA_021784995.1 Myxococcales bacterium | reverse complement strand
CCCGACCTGGAGGCGGTGAAGCGCGAGACCCAGCGGGCCGCCTCGCTGCTGGAGCGCTTCCTGGTCTTCGCGCGCTCGCGCACCACCAACGTGCAGCGGCAGTCGATCGAGCCGGTGGTGCGCGAGGCGGTGGAGGTGGTCGGGCCCGCCGCCGCCCAGGCCCGCGTCGCGACCTCCGTGCAGGTCGAGCCCGGCGTGCCGGACGTCCAGGCCGACGCGGAGCTGCTCCGCCAGGCCTTCCTCAACCTGTGCGTGAACGCCGTCCACGCCATGCAGCCGGCCGGCGGGGGCCGCCTCGACGTCCGCCTCCGCTCCGAGGACGGGACGGCGGTGGTCGAGGTCCGGGACACCGGCCCCGGCATCCCGGCGGACACGCTCAAGCACGTCTTCGAGCCCTTCTTCACCACCAAGGCGGAGGGCACCGGGCTCGGGCTCGCCATCGTCCGGCAGGCGGCGGAGACGCACGGCGGGACGGTGGAGGTCGAGAGTCGCCCGGGCGAGGGCGCGCTCTTCCGCGTGAGGCTGCCCGGGGCTGCCGCCCCGGCACTGGAGGCGAAGGCATGAAGCCGCAGGTGATGGTGATCGACGACCTGGACTCGGCCCGGCAGATGGTGAAGCGGGCGCTCTCCCGGACGTATGACGTGTACGACTTCGCCTCGGTGGCGGAGGCGCTCCCGGCGCTCGACCGCGCCGAGTTCGAGTGCGTCATCACCGACCTCCGCATGCCCGGCGTCGACGGGCTGGAGGGGCTGAAGCGCTTCCGGCAGAAGCTGCCCGACCTGCCCGTCATCATCGTGACCGCCTTCGCCACCGTGGAGACGGCGGTCGAGGCGATGAAGGCCGGCGCCTTCGAGTACCTGAAGAAGCCCTTCGACCCGGAGGAGCTGGAGCTCCTGGTCGGCCGCGCCGTCGAGCACATGCGGCTCCGGCGCGAGAACCGCCAGCTCCGCAGCGCCCTCGACGGCACCTTCTCCGTGCACGGCGTCATCGGCCGCTCGCCCGCGCTGCGGGAGGTGGTCTCGATCCTGGAGCGCGTGGCCCCCACCGACGTGCCCATCCTGGTGGAGGGCGAGAGCGGGACCGGCAAGGACCTCATCGCGCGCGCGGTCCACGGCATGTCGCAGCGGGCCGGCGGCCCCTACATCGCGCTCAACATGAGCGCCATCCCGGAGAACCTGGCCGAGTCGGAGCTCTTCGGGCACGAGAAGGGCGCCTTCACGGGGGCGGAGACGGCGCGGCCGGGCTTCTTCGCCGAGGCCGACGGCGGCACGCTCTTCCTGGACGAGATCGGGCTCCTGCCGCCCACGCTCCAGACCAAGCTCCTGCGCGTGCTGCAGGACGGCGACTACATCCCGGTGGGGAGCCGGCGCCCGCGGAAGGCGAACGTGCGCGTGGTCTGCGCCACCAACGAGGACCTGAAGCGGAACGTCGAGGAGGGCAAGTTCCGCGAGGATCTCTACTACCGGATCCGCGTGGTGCCGCTGCGGCTCCCCCCGCTCCGGGAGCGGCGGGAGGACATCCCGCTCCTCGTCGACCACCTCGTCCGCAAGCACGCGCTGCGGCTCGCGCGCCCTCCGCTGCAGCCGGACCCCGAGGCGATGCGGGCGCTCCTCGATCACGCCTGGCCGGGCAACGTGCGCGAGCTGGAGCACGCGCTCGAGCGCGCGCTCCTGCTGGCGCGGGGCGAGGCGATCACGATCGCCGACCTCCCGCCGGAGCTGCGCACCGTCCACGACGCCGACCACGCGGGCGAGGGCGGCTACCGGCACGCGCGCGACGCCTGGGAGAAGCGCTACTTCCAGGACCTGCTGGTGGAGGCGTCGGGCTCGGTCGCGCGCGCCGCCGAGCTGGCCGGCCTGCACCGCTCCACGCTGTACGAGAAGCTGGCCCGCATCGGGCTGGTGCAGGGCGGCGAGGCGGGCGAGCCGCCGCGCAAGGGCGCGGCGCCGCCGGGCAGGTCGGGCTGACGCCGCCTACAGCCGCCCGCACGGGCGGCGGAACGCGCACCGGCGGCAGCGCTCGCGCTCCTCGAGCTGCGGGAACGCCTCGAGGGCGGCGAGGTTGCGCGCCGGGTCGTGGAGCCGCCCCTGCATGGCGGCGATCGAGCCCCGCATGTCGGCCCGGCAGCCATCCAGCGCCGGCTCGTCGACGCGCACGGTCACCTGCTCGGCCCCGGGCGCGGCCAGGTAGACGAGCTCCCCCGTCACCGCCTCGGCCGGCACCCCCCACTTCTGCTGGGCGTAGAGCGCTATGCCCTCATTGACGGCGGCTTGCGCAAATCCGGGATCCTTCTGGAGAGCCGCGGCGAAGTTCCTCGCCGCGCGCTCCGGAAGCTGTTGGCTCATGAGCGCAAC
>JAJYHA010000180.1 GCA_021784995.1 Myxococcales bacterium | reverse complement strand
TTCCCATCTTCAGCCACCGCCTCTCGATCGTCTCCTTCTGGTCGCTCGTCTTCGGGTACCTCTGGACCGGCGCGCACCACCTCATCTACTCGCCGCTCCCCACCTGGCTCCAGACGCTGGGCCTCTGCTTCACGCTCTTCCTCATCGCGCCCTCCTGGGGGTCGGTGGTGAACGGCTACTACACCGCGGGGCAAGACTGGGACCGCATGCGCACGCGGTACCTCACGAAGTTCTTCGTCCTCGGCATCACCTTCTACGGCCTCCAGACGGTGCAGGGGCCGACCCAGGCGCTCCGCACCGTGTCACAGCTCGTCCACTTCACGGACTGGGTGCCGGGCCACGTGCACATGGGGACCATGGGCTGGGTGACGCTGACCATCGCCGGCTCGGTCTACTACGTGGTCCCGAAGATCTACGGGACCACCATCTACAGCGAGCGGCTCGCCAACGTGCACTTCTGGCTCGCGCTGGTGGGGCAGCTCATCTTCTCCGTGACCATGTGGATCACCGGCATCCAGCAGGGGGCGATGTGGAAGGCGATGGAGGGCGGGAAGCTGAAGTACACCTTCATCGAGGGCCTGGCCCGGAACTACCCCTACTACCACCTGCGGGCGCTGGGCGGCCTGGTGTTCTTCGTCGGGATGGGCTTCTTCGTCTACAACGTGCTGAAGACGGTCGCCAAGGGGCGGGCCCTCGAGGCGGCGGGGGCGCCGGCGGCGGCGCCGGCGGCGAGCTAGGGCCGGGGGGACGCCATGAGCGGAACGATCTACCGGAAGCCGATCCTGTTCTCCGTGGTGGCGCTGCTGGTCGTGCTGGCGGGCACGGTGGCCACCATGTTCTACCCGATGCTCCGCGCGGACATGCACCCGAAGCTCGAGGCGCTGCGCCCCTTCTCGCCGCTCGAGCTGGCCGGCCGCGACGTGTACCAGCGCGAGGGGTGCATGGGCTGCCACACCCAGACCGTCCGGCCGCTGGCGAGCGAGGTGGCGCGGTACGGCGACTACTCGAAGGCGGGCGAGTTCGCCTATGACCGCCCCTTCCTGTGGGGCTCCAAGCGCACCGGCCCCGACCTCGCACGGGAGGGTGGCGTCCGCCCGGACGACTGGCACGTCCGCCACTTCGCGAACCCGCAGTCGATCGTGCCGCGCTCGAACATGCCGGCCTACGCCTTCCTGAAGGAGGCCCGGCTCGATCCGGCCACGGTCCGCTCGCACTACCGGGCGCTGGCCGGCCTCTACCGGCCGGGTGAGTTCGGGGCCCAGGAGGCGGACTTCACCGCCCTGTCCAGCCGGACCGAGATGGACGCGCTGGTCGCCTACGTCCAGTGGCTGGGCCACGCCGTGCCGCGCGAGTGCGCCGTCGGCGACCTGTCGGCGGTGAACCCGCTGGCGGCCGACGCCGGCGCGGTGAACCGCGGCATGGCGCTCTACGGCGCCAACTGCGCGCAGTGCCACGGCGACCACGGGGAGGGCATGCCGGGCGCGGTGCCCAGCCTGATCGACGACGAGTTCCTGGGGCAGAAGGGCGACGGCCCCGACGGCGCCTACTTCGGCCTGATCTCGTGCGGCAGCGACGCCAAGAAGAAGATCGGCCGGCCCGGCGATCCCGGGGGCGGCATGTCGGCCTTCGGCGGCCAGCTCTCCGACCAGGACATCTGGTCCCTGATCGCGTGGATCCGCTCGCAGCAGAAGCACGAGCGCGAAGAGGCGCACCACTAGGAGGACGCCATGGCGGACGTCGAGCTCGACGATGGCGCGGAGGCGCTGCAGGCGAAGGAGACGGAGCACGCGATGCCGATCGGCATCACGCTCCTCTTCCTCGGCCTGATCGTCTGGGGCATCTACTACTTCATCGCGTACGTGGGCTGGGACCAGGCGGGGGAGATCCAGGGGGGCGGGAGCGGGCTCGGGACCAGCATCACGCACACGGTGGCCTACACCGCCATCCCGGCCGCGGTGATCGTGCTCCTCGCCTTCGCCATGGCCCGCCGGAGCGGGGCGCGCCGGCGATGAGCGCGGCGGAGGTGGCCTACCTCGCGTTCGGCGCGGCGCTGGTCGTGCTGTTCGCGGCCATCCTGCGTCATTACTACGCGCGGTCGCGGCGGGCGCGCGTGGAGGACGCGAAGTACAAGATGATGCATGACGATTAGGCGGTGGCGCAGGATCGCGGAGGTCGCCCAGGCGGTCCTGGTGCTGGGGCTGCCCTTCGTCACGGTGCGCGGCGAGAGCGCCCTCCGCTTCGACGTCGCGACGCTCCGCCTGCACGCCTTCGGCGCCACCATCTGGATCAACGAGCTGTTCGTGGTCCTGGTGGCCACGCTGACCGCGCTCTTCGCCTTCCTGCTGGTGACGCTCCTCTTCGGGCGGATCTGGTGCGGCTGGGCCTGCCCCCAGACGGCGCTGCTGGACCTCACCGGCTGGCTCGATCGCGCCCGCCGGGCGGGCGGGTGGCGCCTCGCGGCGGCGTACGCGGGCGTGGCCCTGGCGTCGCTGCTCGTCTCGGCCAACCTGCTCTGGTACTTCGTGCCCCCCCTGGAGTTCGTGCGCGGGCTGCGCGCCTTCGCCGCCAGCCCGGTGACCCACGGGGCCTGGGTGGTGACGGGCGCGGTCGTCTTCGCCGACCTGGTCGCCTGGCGTCACGGGTTCTGCGCCACCACCTGCCCCTACGCCCGCTTCCAGGGGGCGCTCCTCGATCGGAACTCCATGGTGATCGCGTACGACGCGCGCCGCGACTCCGACTGCGTCGACTGCAAGGCCTGCGTCCGCGTGTGCCCGGTGGGGATCGACATCCGCCAGGGCCTGCAGGCGGCCTGCACCAGCTGCGGAGCGTGCATCGACGCGTGCGAGCCCATCATGGCGCGCCTGAAGCGTCCGCCCAAGCTGGTGGGGTACTTCCTCGGCGCGCCGGGGACCGCCTGGCGCTGGGTGCGGCCCGGCGCGGCGGCGCTGGCGGTCCTCACGGCCGGCTCCCTGGCGCTCACGGTCGCGGTGGCGCAGGGGCGGAGCGACCTCGAGCTGACGGTGACCTCGGCCGGCGACCTCGTCGCGCACCGCCTGCCCTCCGGGGAGACGCACCACCAGGTCGGGATCGCGCTGGAGAACCGCGGCCGCGCGCCGCTGCGCGTGGCCCTCTCCCTGCGCGCACCCGGCGTCGAGGCGCGGCTGCGGCCCGACGAGGTCACGCTCGCGCCCGGCGAGCACCGCCGGGTCGCGCTGAGCGTGAACGCGCGCGGGATCGCGCCGGGGCGGTCGGTGGCGGCGGAGCTGTCGGCGCGCGCCGCGGGTCCCGAGCCGCTCCGGGTCGCGCGCACCGTGTCGCTCGCCGTCCCGGAGGGATCCCGATGAGGCACATGGTCCTGCTCGTCGCGGCGGTCTCGGTCGCCGGCCTGGGTGCCGTGGCGGCCGCCATCACGGTCGGCCGGCGCGTCGCGGAGCCGACCGTGGTCCCCGATCCGTACGAGGCCGGGCTGCACTACGACGAGCAGCGCCACGCGCACGACGTGGCCGAGGTGGGGCCGCGAGCGCCGCCCCGGTGCGACCTGGCGCGGACGCCCTGCGCGCGCTCGGTCGGGAGCGCCACCGTGACGCTGGAGATCACGCCCCGCCCGCCCCGCGCCATGGCCGACCTCGACTTCACCGTCTCGCTGGTGCCCGCCGCCGCGGCCGGCGCCGGCGAGGCCCGCATCTCGCTCGGGATGCCCGGCATGTACATGGGCGAGAACCGGGTCGTGCTGGCGCCGTCGGGACCTGGGCGGTGGAAGGGGCGCGGGGTGGTGGTGCGCTGCCCGAGCGGGCGGCGCACCTGGATGGCGGACGTCGAGCTTCCGGCGCCCGGGCCGGGCGCGGCGCCGGTGAGGGCCTCCTTCACCTTCGAGGTCGCCGGCTGATGGGGCGCGAGCTCCTCCTCGCCGCCGGCACGGGCCTGCTGGGCGGGTTCGGGCACTGCGCCGGGATGTGCGGCCCGCTGGTCGCGTCGGTGACCCTGGTCGCGACGCCGGCGCTCGGCCCGCGGCGCGCGCTGGCCGGCCAGGTCCTCTACAACGCGGGCCGGGTGACGACCTACGCGCTCCTGGGCGGCCTCATGGGCCTGACCGGCTCGTTCGTGAAGGTGGCACTGCTGAACGGCGTCGATGCGGGTACGAGTTCTCAGACCCGCTCGAACCCTGAGCCGGTGCTGCTGCGGGTGCAGGACAACGCGGTACTGCCCGGTTC